>CAZEQV010000297.1:0-4706 GCA_964514435.1 uncultured Verrucomicrobiota bacterium | reverse complement strand
TTGCGGAGATTTGCCGGGCGCGCGGGGTGTTGTTCCATTGCGATGCGGTGCAGGCCGCCGGCAAGGTGGAGATTGATGTCCGAACGGTGCCGGTGGATTACCTCTCCATCACCGGCCACAAGTTCGGCGCGCCGAAAGGGATTGGCGCATTGTATGTTCGTCGGAAAACACCGTTCGTGCCGCTGATTGTCGGCGGACATCAGGAGAAGAACCGCCGGGGCGGGACGGAAAGCGTGCCGTTGATTGTCGGGCTGGGGAAAGCAGCGGAGTTGGCAAAAAAGAAACTGCCGGACTACGACAAAACGGAGCGTCCGTTGCGGGATGGGCTGGAGGAAGGGATTCTGAGTTCGATTCGGAACACAGAGTTGAATGGTCACAAGGAACAGCGGCTGGCCAACACCACCAACATCACCTTCCACGGCATCGAATCCGAAGCATTGCTCATTCTGCTCGATCAGGAAGGCATCTGCGCGTCCTCCGGCTCGGCTTGCCTCGCGGATTCGGACGAGCCGTCGCACGTCGTCAAGGCGATGAAACCCGACTCGACTGCGTCCCGGCAGATGATCCGGTTTTCGCTGGATGCGGCAAACACAATGGGAGAAATCAAGGCGGTGCTGGCGGCGGTGAACAAGACCACTGCCCTGCTGCGGGCTTGAATGGGGAGTTGTGTTACGGTAGATAGTGCTGCGGACAGACACTATGAATGAAAGAATTGTCGTTGATCCGGAAATCCAGCACGGCAAACCCGTGATTCGCGGCACGCGCGTGCCGGTGGCCATTGTGGTTGGCAGTCTGGCCGGCGGGATGAGCTTTGAGGATGTGCAGCGCGAGTATGAAATTAGCATGGAAGATATTCGCGCCGCCCTGCAATTTGCCGGGGAACTGATCGAGCAAGAAACCTATCACCCGTTGCCCACATGAGGCGCAATGCGTTTCTTGGTGGACGCCAATATGCCCCGGTCCGCCGCGGCCTGTATTCGAGAATGCGGTCATGAGGCTGTGGACGTCCGCGACATCGGCTTGGGACAAGCCCCTGACAGGGTCATTTCCCAGTACGCGCAGCAGAAGGGGTTGACGCTGATTACCCGCGACAAAGATTTTGGTCACGTGCGCAATTATCCGCCGGCGAATTACGCCGGCATCGTCGTGCTCGATCTGCGGGATGACGCGGTGGCTGCTGAAATCCTGAGAATCTTGAGAGCCTTTCTCGGTCAGACCGCCATTCTGGCTCGTCTGCACGGCCGACTGGCCATCGTTGAAGCCGGTCGGATTCGCCTGCGCCCCGCCTAACCCACCGTGCGCCGTACGGCTACTTCCCGCCATCCTTCCAGAGCTGCCGGGCGGGGCCGGTGGTTTGGAGTTTGCCGCGCTGACAGAGGGCGGCTTCGGCTTTCTTGAATGACTGGTGAACAACCGTGCCCAGCACCAGCTTTTGGTCGGCGAGACTCAGCGTGTGCGGGCTGTTTAGCCGGCGAATTTCTTCTCCCGGTGCCACGCCAAGTGCGCCGGCTCCGGCCAATACTTGGGGTCGCTGGGCAGGAACAGCCGGTGGCCGTCGAAGTCGGCGAGTTTCTGACCGGGAACGCCTTCTTCGATGAACTTCTCGCGGTTCACGATCACCCGGTAATCATCCGTGATTGACCACAAGCCACGATCGAACTGCCAGTGGGCGTTCTTGGAGAGCGCAAGGCCGTTGCGCGGCTCGTTGTTGCGGCTGTCGCGGAACTCGTGGATGTGCGCCGCGTCCACAATCAAAGCTCCAACTTCTTCAAGCGCATCGCATGCGCTGCCTCGCGGTTGAATGCATCCACGATTGTCGCCGGGTTCTTTCCGATGGCCGTGATGTCATGCTTGTCTAACAGCACGATGCACAGGTTGGAATCCGTCATAACCCTGTTGGCATACCTACGGGCTGCCGGACCGATGTCGCCGGTGCCAACCACGACGATGACGTTGCTTTTGAGCATGTGCGTGAGACCCACTTCCTTTGCAACATCATCGAGAGATACGTGCGCGGTGTTCTTGCACTGCACTTGCCAGCGGGAGAAAACCAACCTGCTCGACTCGAAAATCAAGTCCACTTCCGCACCGCCGGTAGCCGAGCCGCGCAATCGGGTGGCCAGGTATGTCATGTCGAGGAGGCGCATGAGCTTGAAGGCCAATGCTTCAAGTGCCAAGCCGCGAACGTGTTTATTTGGGGCATCGAGTTCCTTGAGAATGTCCGCAAGCGATTTTCGGAGCAAGACGCGCAAATCGGATGCAGTCTGCTTCTCCAACTGTTCCAGCAACGGGCCAATGCTTTCTTTGACCAACTTGGCCGTCGGCGATACAAGGAATGGTTTTGCTCCACGGCCTTGCGCTTTCGTGCCTCTTGCGAGCGTGATGTAGCCGGCTTTTTCGAGCGGATATAAAACCTGCTTGGGCAGATTCTTTTCGTTGAACTTCAAGCCGTATGTGGCAGTGGTGAGCTTCTCGACATCGTTTGAGGCATACGGGCCGGCACCGCCCATGTTGGCCAAAGTTTTCAGGAAACACTTCTGTTCACGACTCAGTGACGCCAAGGCGTCGAATTCAGCGGAAGCAGCCCCAATGAGATCCTTGAGGCGTTGCTCGTTCGCGTTCCAGCCCTGTGAGAACACGCCGGCCTTCTCAAGCCAAAGACGCATCATGCTCGGATGTTTGCCTCCCCGGGGGAAGTGAACGCCCCGCTCTTCGAGCCATTCACGCAACTTGATGAGGTCAACTTGCTCACCTGCGGAAACGATGTCTTGCACACACTGGACAAGCGTCATCCCGTGAAGGTGGAGTAAGATGTGGCGGGCGAGCTCGCTGTAGAGCGCAGTCGCGTCGGCACGAAGTGCGTAAAGTTTTTCGCCGAAGTCCGTCAGTCGTGCGTCCCGATCAATCAGACCGTAGGCGATCATGCCGAGCTTCGTATTGTTGGCGAGTTTGGCCTTGTTGTACTCACTCGTGCGATTGTGGCTGAAATACTGGGCTTTGACTGCGGCCTCGAACGCCCTCCAATCTCCATCGTGCTGCTTGGCAAATTCCAAGACGGTTGCCAGTTCGATTTGAGACGGAGAGAATTCGCTGCCAAAAGGCAGATCACTTCTTCGAATGCGCTCTCCGTGGGCGGGGGTATTTGATTCCGTGTCCACCTTCCTCCTTGGCTTGGCGGCTATCCGCGTTTTTCGCACCGCTTGCCTTCTCCGTGTTGGCCTTTTCGAGTAACGCCATTTGTGAGATTGCCGGCCGGCAAGGCGCGGGGGTTGTTGGGGTGCGACCCAATTTGACTGGCAGCGAACGTTTCGCTCCACCGTCTTTCGGTAACGGGTCTTCAACGACTCCATTCCACATCAAGCCCGGCTTATAAATTCGGTAGAAGGATTGATCATGCTCCTTTGCTGACTTTGCCGAGGTTTGATAGCGGGTAACAGGCTTCTCTTGGAACCGGCCTAACGCACCGGCGAGATATTCAGGAACTAGATCGCAACAAATCCAGCGGCGCCGGGTGTATTCGGCGGCTTGTCCGGTGGCACAACTTCCAGCAAATGGATCAACAACAAGATCACCGGGGTCTGTCAACATGCGGATGAAAAACTCCGGTATCTCGGACGGGAAGCGCGCCGGGTGCGGCATGATGCCCTTGCTTCGACAGTAGCGGATGTATGCGGAGTTGCTTTCGGTATGAGCCAGCGCAATCAGGTTGGGCGGTATCGCCGCGCCATTATCCGTGCCGAACTTGCTGGAAATGTCATGTCCCGATGGACGCAACATCGGCTTGTAGCCTTTCGCCAACAGAACACGCATGCTGTCTGAGTAAGGCTGCAAGACCCGTCTGTTGCTCGCCTTCGGCCAAGGTGTCAATGACAGCCACCAGATGCAGTTGATCGCATCCTTCACGCGTATGCGCCGCACGGTCACCCACTCAGCCGGCGTCGGCAATCGTGCTGGATTCCACCAGAAAAACTCCTGCGCCAGATGGAACTGGAATTCGCGGCAAAGCATGATGAGCAGGTCGTAATGGTACAAGCTGCGTGTCGGCTGGCCGGGTATCCAAGAGCCGCCGATGTCGATCACGAGTGAGCCGGTATCCTTGAGCACCGAACGAAAGGCAGTGGCGAACGGCTTGAACCACTCCACGTACTGCTCCGCGTCAACGTTGCCGTATCCCTTCTTGCGGACGAGACCAAACGGCGGACTCGTCATTATCAAATCCGCACTGGCTGGCTTGAGTTGCTGGAGCATGCCGAGGCTGTCGCCTTCATAGATAATGCCTAGACTCGTCTTGTAAAACTCTCTTGGTGCTTCGTGTTGCATCGTCAGGTGATGATGTGCCTTCCAACGGTGAAATTCAATTCCATTCAACCCGGTTCGGTTTCTGGAGGAGGTAGGCCCACACCTCCTCAGTGGTGAGGTGTTCGATGGGATTGAAAACCCACACGCGCGGCAGGTCGGGGTGACGACACAGGCCGTTGCGTTTTTCCCGACCGGCCATTGTCTGCGCTCGGGTGGCGCTTTCGGCCCGCCGCGCGCCGAGATGGATGATTGCTTCACCCCAATGACCCATGCGTTGGTTCACGAAAGTAGTAACTGGATCAATCTTGAGCCGTTGAGTGCACCAGCGGAAAATCCGGTTCGGCGGCGGGTAGCCGCGCCCGATGATGTTGACCCAAAAGGATTGCTCGGGTGGCGGACGGAGCAGG
>CAZEQV010000296.1:509-4710 GCA_964514435.1 uncultured Verrucomicrobiota bacterium | reverse complement strand
CAAGGCCAACACATCAAAAAAATCGCCTCCCATGGTGAGGGTCGGTTTGTAGTAATGATGAAAATTGAGGGACAGGGTTTCGTTGCCCCTCTGGTAGTTCACATCCGGATATTGATGCGGCATCAGCGCGTCTTGAAACTCGCGAGCGAAGTCGAGATCCCTTTGTATTTCCGCCGTCTTGAGGGCAATCTCTTCTTCCAACCGTTCTTGATGACGCAAAACCGTTCGCGCCATCGTGGCGAACTCGGTGGCCAAACTTTCGATCTCGTCGGATGTTCTGATGTTCTCCACCTCTTGGATGAGATCGCGTGAAGCTTCGGCTTTTGCCGGTGTGGTTGTGCCGCCCGACCCATTCTTTTCCGCCGTAAGCGCGGTCAACGATCGCGCCGAACCTTGGAGCGTCTGGATGGGCAGTATGATTTTGCGCCGCGCAATGTGGTAGCCCGCCCAGGCAAATACCAGCAGCAACGCCAAGCCCGCTCCGAGCACCAGATAAAGCTGCTTGCGAATCGGTTTCATGGCGAGTTTGACTGGCGCGCGCACCACCACATAGAGCGGGTCAAGCCCCGATATCATGACGCTTTCCTTGGATGAGCTTTTCAAATCGAGGTCCGCGTGGCCGAGCAGGACGTACTCACCTTGAATCTTGGTTCCTACCGACCAACCCCGTCGCTTGGTCTTGATGTCATTCAGAAGCGAATCCGGCAGTTTCTCGCCGTCGGCCACCGCTTGGCTGCGCATCAGATCAAAGATCACGGCACCATCCGACCGCACCAACTGTCGCAAGGCTGCCGGCTCATTCATGATGGGGGCACCGGACTGCATCAACGGTGTCGTGTTTAACACCCCCTTGATCACGCCAACCGGGAATGTGTCGAGGCTGTCGTAATTATAGATTGGAATGGCCACGTCGAACGAATACACACGCGCGCTTTCATCATAGTTCAAACCTTCGACGTGCGCATGACCTCGCGGCAGCGCGATGGCCCGCTGCCACCATTGCTCATCGGCCTGCCAGTAATCGCTGGTCTTGTCGGTGGACGCCAACAACCGACCCTGGCTGTCCGTCACAAAGATCTCGGCGAAATAGGGATTCATCGAGCGAAACGCCTTCAATTCGCGAGCGATTTCGTTCGTCAGGAATGCCCTTATCTCCGGATCGGCATCCGTCAAACCCACCCAGCGTTTCTCCAAGGCTTCAATCTCTGCCCGAAGTTGACGATTGGATTGCGGCGATGGGGATGAACTCCCAGGCACCGGCAACCGTTTGTAGAGATCGGCCAGCGCCGCCCACTTCTCCAACTTGTCAACCTGCTCGTGAAGCAGAATGTTCAAGCTGTCCGCCCGGTGCGCCGCCACGGCCTTGTAGAGCCGGCCCTTCTCCTCGCGAAAATACCGGTAGCCCATCACATAAAGTGAAACAGCTCCGATCCACAGCGGCAGCACCGAGGCCAACAGCAGAATTCCGATGAATTTTGTGCGAATTCCCAATCTCATGGCGGTCACACCGGCATGATCCTCTGCCGCCTTTGTAACACACAGCGACCGCTGTTACAACTCCGCCGTGGTCACTTTTCGCCGCAGCGGCGAAGCGACCGCAGATCCACAGGACGCAACCCCACTTTCTCGGCTACTTCCTGAAATTCATGCTGGGTGACCGTGTCCAAGGTCTTGCCGCGCCGTTTGAGATGCTCGTTGAGCTTGATGGCCGTTTCCTGCATACGCCCGTGCGTCTCCTCGCTGCCGCCCACCAGCTTGAAGTTCTCGCCCACGGTAATCCGCGTGTGACCGTCTTTGTTGTCCAGCCCCACACCGAGCATGCCGGCCTTCGGCTTGGGATGTTTGCCTTTGCCCTTGTTGGTCATGCACGTCACCGTACCAGAGCCGTTGCCCCGACGCAACGGGCCCGGCGCTAATCCCGGCCCCGCAACGCGATCAAGTGCAGGAGATGAAACAATGCCGACAAGAAAGCCGCCACATAGGTCAACGCGGCCGCGTTCAGCACCGTGCTGACCCCGACGGCTTCCTGGGTGCTGACCATTCCCTGCCGCAGCAGGATGGACTTGGCGCGACGGCTGGCGTCAAATTCAACCGGCAACGTGATCAACTGGAATACCGTCAGAATCGCATACGCCACAATCCCCAGATCAATCAGCGCCTTCGACAAACCGAAGATGAATCCGCCAATCATGATGAACGGCAATAGCTGCGAAGCCACCATCGTCAGCGGCACGACTGCCATCCGCGCCTTCAGGGGCGCGTAAGCCCGTGCGTGTTGAATCGCATGGCCGCACTCGTGCGCCGCGATACCGGCCGCCGCCACCGACTCGCTGTCATACACGCCCGGCGAAAGACAGAGCACTTTCTTCGACGGATCGTAATGGTCTCCCCAATACGATTCCGTGCGCGCGATGCGAACATCGCGGATCCCGGCTCCATCGAGGATTTCCTGAGCCACCTCGGCTCCGGTAGCCCCGCGCCGGGTCCGCACTCTTGAAAACTTGGTGAAGGCGGACTTCACCCGCACCTGGGCGTAGATGCCGACGACCATCGCGAAAATCAACAAAATGAACATCAAACCGGGACTGAGCATGACTATTGTTCCTCCGTTTCGTGGTTAGATACCCGCGCCCCGAAAAACGTTCAAGGCCAACCGACCATTTGGCGGCAGAATCTTTCTGCTCAATCGGGCGGCAGCCGGTGCGGCGACTGCGACAGCTTTTTCAAAGCGGCCAACTCGCCCTTCTCCAGCACCCAATCAAAGTACTCCACCATTTCTTCCTCGGTGGCGTAATCCACCACATGGCGCTCCACATCCGCCAGGATGGCTCGCAGCAAGTCTCGCCGCTGATCCAATTCGACGTTGCGAAACCGCACCTCCGGGCTTGTCGCCGCATCCGAACGCGCCCGCAATGCCGCCCTTTCCAACGTCTGCCCCACCAATTCCTGCAACAGAAACGTCGCCAACTCCTGCATGAACTGCCCCGCCGCCCGCACGGTCGGTCCGTCTTCCTCGCGGAAACCTGCTTGGCTCATGTCCCGAATGACCGTCAGCGGATGTTGTTCCGGCACGAAACCGAGCCGTCGTGCCGCATACCGGCTGTAACCCATCGCCTCCAACACCTTGATCCTTGCCCGTGCTGC
This sequence comes from uncultured Verrucomicrobiota bacterium, assembly GCA_964514435.1. Classification (GTDB taxonomy): domain Bacteria; phylum Verrucomicrobiota; class Verrucomicrobiia; order Palsa-1439; family Palsa-1439; genus CAZEQV01. The sequence continues at coordinate 1,566 of CAZEQV010000296.1, read as the reverse complement.
TTCCACGGCATAATCACGCAGCCTGTTCGCCGATGCCGGCAACGAAACAGTTTCCGTCGCCCTGCCCTGTTGGCGCAACACCGACATCTCCACCAGCCACGCAAGCAGATTATCCGCATCCTTTTTCTGTGCGTACCGGCTCCAGGTCAGCGCCGAATCAAAATCACGCGCCGCGACAGCCGCGCAAGCGTACCGGATCACGATGGCAATATTGGTTCCACTGAACTCAATGGCGGATTGGTAGCTCGTTTTTCGATCTTCCGCGGACGTGAGCAGTTCCGCTGCTCCCCAGAGCATCTGGAAATCGTGTGGATGTTTCTCCAGCACCGCTTTGATCCCGGCTGGATTGACCCGCGTCAAGTCCAGCAATTCCGCCGTCTGCAACTGTCCGGTAAGACGCCGCATCCGGTCCATCCGCCGAAACTCATCAAACCCGGGAAGCTCGCCCGCGGCGCGAACCGTCCCCGCCACTATCAAAGCAGCCAATATCTGACCAGCCCTTTTCATGTCTGGCCAGACACCGTATGCCCCTGACACAACGCCTGTCAAAGGGTAACCGCCAAGACGGAATCGCATTTGGGACGACGACCCGGTATCGTGACCAGCAATGGCTGTCAAAGTTGATCTGGAACAGAAGAAGATTTCCTTGAGCGTAGGCGATCTTGTCGCGGAAGGCGCGTCCAGCGTCGGACGCATCGCGGGATTGGCGGTCTGGACGCGCCTGGCCATGGGCCGGGAAGCTCATCAAACCCATCAGCGTTCCCGCGCCGCCGACAATGCCCGCTACGCGGTCGAGGTCGCCATCAAATACCGGACGGAAGTGGATGGGTTTGTCGTGTCCGTCGGCGGGCGGATTGACGGCGTGGTCCCCGGATTGAATGAGGAGCCCACCGTCGTCGAGGAAATCAAGAGCGTTATCATGCCGGCGATGATGTTTGGGGCCTTGTCGGCCCGTGCGTACCCGCACTACGTCGAACAGTTGCGGATGTATTGCTTCTTCGTCAGCCGCGAACCCAACGCCGGCAAGGTGGCCGGTCGGCTCGTGTTCGTGAACGTC
>CAZEQV010000296.1:0-499 GCA_964514435.1 uncultured Verrucomicrobiota bacterium | reverse complement strand
GCCGACAGCGCCCGCAAAGAGATCGAGGTGACCGGGCCGTTTGATGATTGCGAGGGAATGATCGCGGAACGCATTCGGGCGTTGATCTGGCAGGTCACGCAGAAGCAACGACGATTGGCGGAACGTCGCGCCAAAGCCGGTACGCTCGTGTTCCCCCACGCAGCAATTCGGAAATATCAAGACCGAATGATCGCTCATGTGACCGACGCTCTGGAACAGGGCCGGTATCTGATGGTGTCGGCACCGTCGGGCATCGGCAAGACGGCCGGTGCGCTGTTCCCGGCCATGAAGTTCGCGTTGGCCCATGACAAGCGCGTGTTTTTCGTAACTGCCAAGAACACGCAACAAGCAATGGCGATGGAGACATTGCGCCGCCTGGACGGACCGACGGCCACGCAGTTCCGCGCGCGGGAGACCATGTGCATCAATTCGGTGTATGCCTGCCGGGAAGAGTTCTGTCCGCACTTGCAGAACTTCGACGCGAAACTGGAACGCAGCC
>CAZEQV010000295.1:0-4719 GCA_964514435.1 uncultured Verrucomicrobiota bacterium | reverse complement strand
GACAACGGCCGTCCCGCCGCCGAGCCGGTGGTGATGGCGGGCGTTTGCCTGTTGCAGTTTCTGGAGCGCGTGCCCGACCGCGCGGCGATGGAGCTGCTGGCGATGCATCTGGGTTGGAAACGCGCCTTGCACCGTGACCTCGATGCCGCCGCGTATGATCCGAGTCTGTTGACGTATTTCCGGGAACGCTTGCTCAAACACGAACAAAGCCGGCTGGTGTTCGACACGATTCTGGACGGCCTGAGCGACGCGGGGTTGGTGGCCAAGCGCGCCCGGCAACGGCTAGACTCGACGCACGTGTTGGGCGTGGTGCGACAGATGAGTTCGTTGGAGTGCGTGCGCGAGACGTTGCGACTGGCGTTGGAATCGTTGGCCGGCGCGGTGGCCGAGACGGCGCGACCGGCAGCGTGGGCGAGTTGGTGGGAGCGGTACGTGGAATCGAAGTTGGATTACCGGGCCGAGGAACAGACGTTGTGGGAGAAACTCGATCAGGCCGGTGCCGATGCGTGGGCGCTGTTGGAATGGGTGATGGAATTACCGGTGACGGTGCAGACGCAACCGAAAGTGACGTTGCTGGCGCAGGTGTTCGACGAATACTTTGAGCGGGTGGAACAACAATGAAAGGGCGACGGCAACACGTGACCGGCGGGATCCGCAATCCGCACGACCCCGAGGCGCAGTGGCGCACCAAGGGTAAAACCAAGAGTTGGACGGGCTATCAAGTGCAAGTGGCCGAGACGGCGGCGGAGCAGCCGGTTGAGCCGGGCGAGCCGACGCGGCAATTCGTGACGGCGGTGGAGACGCAGGTGGCGACGGCCAGCGACGAAGCCGAGCTGGAAGAAGTGTTGGCGGCGCAGCAAGCCACGGGGCAGGAACGACCGCGTGAATTGTACGTGGACGGCGCGTATGTGAGCGCGGCGGCGATCGTCGCGGCGCGGACGGCGCGTTGTCCCGCGGGCGAAGCGAGCACGCAATGCAGTCGGTTGGGAGAGGCCGCGAGCGGGAAAGTGAGTTACCGGTTCGAGTGGAGTTGGAAATGTCGGGGCTGCGCGCATCGGGACGCGTGCGTGGGAGCGAAGCCAGCCCATCGGAGTCTGGTGGTGGGCGAACATCACGACGCATTGCAAGCGCGGCGGCAGGAGATGAAGAGCCCGGCGTTTACCGGGTTGATGAAACGGCGGGCGGCGATTGAGGGCACGATTAGCGAACTGGTGCGGGCGCATGGATTGCGGCGCGCGCGGTATCTCGGGTTGACGAAAGTGGCGTTACAGAACTGGCTGACGGGCGCGGCGTGCAACGTGAAGCGCTGGCTGCGGCTGTTGGCGTGGGAAAGGGAAGCCGAGGCACTATAACCCCGCCTGTGCCCCCGCAGCCCGGGAGGGTTTTCGACGGTTTTGGAGACGCCGCCAGAGCCACTGGGGAAGGACAGGGCGAAGCTTTTGGAAATTAGCCGCCCATCAACTGTGGGCAGATTCTATAAAGCGGGTTTTTCAGCGGAATCCAGTGTCCAGAGTTGACCCCCAATGATGACCCCCAATGACCTTTTTCAGCGGAATCCAGTGTCCAGAGTTGACCCCCAATGACCCCAATGACATGACCCATGTCCCAATGTCCCAAGTCCGACGCTGTCATCGAGATACCGGCCACGATCGAATGTCTGGAGCCGCTGCTGACGGTCATCCCGATGCAACTTCTTTCCTATCACATCGCGTGGTCCGCGGCTGCGACGTGGACAAACCCCGTAACCTCGCGAAAAGCGTCACCGTGGAGTGACCTGTCAAGATCATCGCTTGGAGCCGAGAAGTGACCGGATGTCCTCCAAAACCAGGTAGAGACACGGTACGACAAGCAGCGTGACGATGGATGAGATGAGGATCCCGTATCCCAGCGACAATGCCATAGGGATCATGAACCGCGCTTGCCGGGATGTTTCGAATATCATTGGAGCCAGCCCTCCAAACGTCGTCAGCGTGGTCAACATGACCGGGCGGAACCTTCTCACGGCAGCATCCCGGATGGCTTGCCAAGGTTCTTCCCCGAGAGCACGGCGTTGATTGGCGTAATCAATCAACAGAATTGATGTGTTCACTACCACACCGGCCAAAGCCACCATTCCCATCATGCTCATGACGCTCAAGTCGTATCCCATGAGAATGTGTCCCAACACCGCGCCCACAATGCCGAATGGGATGCTGACCATGATGATCAGAGGCTGGGTGTAGCTGCGAAACGGCACGGCCAACAGGAAGTAAATGGCCAACATCGCCAATGCGAATCCACCGTAGAGATTCTGCAAGCTCTCACGCATGTCAGCTTGCCGGCCTTGGTAGCCGTACGTCAGCCCGGGAAAGTCACGCGCCAGTTGCGGCAGGATGTTGGAGTTGAGCGTGGCCATGACCTGCCCGGTCTCACCAAGCGGGGAAACGTCACCGGTTACGCTGACGGTGCGCCGTCCGTCACGCCGCGTAATGCTGGTGTAGGACCGTCCGCGCGCCACGTCCGCGATCTGCCGCAACGGCACAAACGTGCCGGCCGGCGTCCGAATCATCAGTTGCTCGATGTCATACTCGCTGGCGCGCTGCGATTCCGGCAGGCGCACCATCACTTTGATTTCATTCCGGCCACGTTGTTGGCGGATCGCCTCGGCTCCATAGAAAGCGTGGCGAACTTGCCGGGCGACTTCCGCGGATGTCAGACCCAGACTCCGTCCTTCCGGTTTCAATTGAAAATCAAACTGTTGCTTGCCGGCCGAATATCCGTCGTCCACGTCCTTGACGTTGGGGAATTCCTCCAGTTTCTCCGCCAGCCTGGCGCTTGCCTCCGCCAACACGTCAATGTCCCGATGGCTCAATTCAATGGTCAACGCCGCGCCCGATGCCGGTCCGCCCCGGTCGGCTTGGAATTGAAGCGACTGGAGTCCGGGAATTGGGCCGACTTGATCCCGCCACAGTTCCGTCAACCGCGAGGTGCTGATGGGACGCACATCAGCATCGGTGAGATAAACGTTCACCTCCACTTGGTTGTCTTCAATTTTGGCAAAGACTCCGGTGGACAACCTTTCCCCGCCGTTCTTGGCTACGACCTTGTTGGCCGCATCCACCAGCCTGTCGCGAACCGCTTCCATCCGGTTCAATGGACTGCCGAACGGCAGCACGGCCGTCACAACGGAAAGATCAGCTTCCACTCGCGGCTGCAAGATCAGTCCGATGCGCCCGCTCTTGACATAGCCGATGATGACGAAGAACGCCGCCAATGTGATGCTGAACGTGAGATAGCGATGCTTCATGCACAGCTCGATAAATCGTCGAAACCAATTCTGAATGAACCACGAGACCATCCGCTCAAACGCTTGTTGCCACCGATGCAGCTTGGCCGTCAGGCGCGAATGCGGGCGGCTATGCGTGTGCGCCAGATGCGACGGCAAAATGAAGATGGACTCGATCCACGAAATGATGAACGTGGCGATCACCACCAGCGGAATGACCTTCCAGATTTTGCCGATCATACCGGGAATAAAGTAGAGGGGTATGAACGCCACGATGTTGGTCAGATTGCTGAACGCAATCGGCACACTCACTTCACGCGTTGCGAGGATCGCCATGCCCACCCGGTCGCCCCCACGCTGCCGGTACTCATAGATGTTTTCCCCGACGACGATGGCGTTGTCCACCACGATCCCCAGGGCGATAATAAACGCGAACATGGACATCATGTTCATCGTCACATTCATCGAGGGCAGAAACATCATCGCCCCCAAGAACGAGGTCGGGATCAGTAACGTCCCCCAGAACGCCAGCTTGAACTCCAGAAACACTCCCATCAGCGCCAGCACCAAAATCAACCCCAGCAACGCGTTCTTCATCAGCAGTTCTTGCCGCTGCCGGTACATATCGGAGAAATCACGGTTGATCGCGTAATGAATGCCGGCTGGCAGATCAGCCTCTATGGCCCGCATCGCCTCGCGCACGGCTTCGGAAACACCGATCGGTGTCTGGTCGCCCACCCGGTACACCTCGAACCCCTGCGACGGCAGTCCGTTGAACGTGGCGCTCCGAAACGTGTCTTCAAATGAATCCGTCACCTCGGCAATGTCGCCGAGCCGCAACACCGCGCCACCGGACGTTGTGATGATGGGCAACTGGGCAAACTCACCGGCCCAGTCCCGCCGTTCCTTGAACCGCACCAAAACCTCGCCGCCGCTAGTTTTCAGACTGCCGCCCGGCAACTCCACGGATGTGGCGCGAATCCTCTGCGCAATGGCGTCCAGCGTCAGTCCGTAAGCCCGGAGTTTCTCTTGCGACACCTCCACACGAACCTCGTATTCCCGCGCTCCCACCAGTTCGACTTGTGTGATCCCTTTGCTTTGCAGCAGCCGGTCGCGTACTTCCTCCACCACATTGCGCAGTGCCCATTCATTCGCCTGCCCGTAAATCTGCATCGTCAACACTTCGCGGCGGCGCACATCCAACGTCACTTGCGGCTCCTCCGCCTCCACCGGAAAGGTCGTGATCCGATCCACCGATTGCCGAATGTCCTGATAGACCTTCTGTTGATCCGCATCCGTCAACAGTTCCACACGAACCACGCCCACGCCTTCGCTGGCCGTGGCCGTGACTTCTTTCACGCCTTCAATGCCGCGCACACCCTCCTCGATGGACAAAATGATCCCCTGCTCCACCTCCTCCGGACTGGCGCCCGGATACGGCACCCGAATTGTCA
>CAZEQV010000294.1:0-4723 GCA_964514435.1 uncultured Verrucomicrobiota bacterium | reverse complement strand
GAAAAGGCTCCCGAACTCGGTGACCGCCAGGGATGTCGCGCTGTTTGAAGCGTTGCGGGAATGGCGGCGCAAGCTGGCCGGGCGGATGGGCGGGATTCCGGCCTATTTGATCTATCCCGACCGGACTTTGGAGGAATTGGCGCGCGTCAAGCCGGTCACGATGCAGCAGTTGTTGGAAGTGCGGGGCATCGGCGAGGCGAAGGCGCGACGGTTCGCAGCCGACACGCTGGAAATCATCAAGGAGCATGTCCGATGAACGATTACATCAGGAAGAACCGCAACAGGTTTGTCGAGGAACTCAAGACGCTGGTGCGATTTGCTAGCGTTTCCACGCAGCCGGAACACAGCCGCGACGTGGAAGCGTGCGCGGACTGGTTGGCAAGACACTTTCACTCGCTGGGTTTGCAGACACAGCGGCACCGGACGAAGGGACATCCCATCATCACCGCCCGCACGGCGACTTTACCGGGACAGCCGACGGTGTTGATATACGGTCATTACGATGTGCAGCCGCCGGACCCGTTGGAGTTGTGGAAAACGCCGCCGTTTGAGCCGACGGTTCGCGGCGGACAGTTGTTCGGACGGGGCGCATCGGACAACAAAGGGCAGTTCTTTGCTCACGTGAAAGCCGTGGAGGCGTTTTTCAAGACGGGCGCGCGTTTGCCTGTGAACGTCGTGTTTCTCATCGAGGGCGAGGAGGAAGTGGGCAGTGAGAGCCTGATGAAGTTCGTGCGGGAGAAGGCGAAGGCGTTGCGGGCGGATCATGTGGTGATTTCGGATACCGGTATGTTCTCGAAACGGCATCCGACGGTGACGTATGGGACGCGCGGCATCACGGCGCTGGAAGTGCGCGTGGACGGTCCGTCGCGTGATCTGCATTCCGGCGTCTTTGGTGGCAGCGTTTCGAATCCGTGTCTGGTGTTGGCGCAACTGCTCGCCTCGTGCGTGAGCAAGGCCGGCCAGGTCACAGTACCGGGCTTTTACAGCGACGTGCGACCGCTGGAGAAATGGGAACGTATGGAGTTTCGGCGACTGGGATTGAGTGACCGGGACTATGCCCGGTTCCTTGGCGCACCGACGGTGGCCGGTGAGGTTGGATTCAGCACGTTGGAACGGCGATGGGTGCGGCCAACGTTTGAGGTGAACGGAATCTTTGGCGGGTATCAGGGGCCGGGCACGAAGACGGTCTTGCCGGCTTGGGCGGGCGCCAAGATCACCTGCCGGCTTGTTCCCGACCAGAAGCCGGAGGTGATCGCGCGGTTGGTGGAACGTCATTTGAGGAAGGTGTGTCCGAAGTCGGTGCGGTTGACAGTGATGACGGGGCATCACGCACCGGCATTCTATGAATCGCCGAAAGGCAGAGGCGCGAAGGCGGCGGCAGCGGCCTTGGAAAAGGCGTTTGGGAGGCGGGCAGTGTTCACGAGGGAAGGGGGAACCTTGCCGATCCTGGATGTGTTCAAGCGGCATCTTGGCGGTGAAATCGTCCTGGTGGGTTTGGGATTACCGGAAGACAACTGGCATTCGCCGAATGAGAAGATGGACCTGGATAATTTCCAAAGGGGCATCGTGATGAGCGCGGAGTTGTTGCAGCGACTTGGCCAAGGATGAGTTCCCACTCGCCCCAAATGTGCCATCTGAAGTAGCATCGTCACGTGAAAGTGAATGGCCAAATGAGCGAGGAATCACTCGCAGCGGTGCGACCGCATTTAGGCGCGGATGAAGCGCCGGTATTCCTGCAGGCCGGCGATTTGACTCGTGACGGCCAGTTCGGGGTTTCTCATTTGTTTGTGACCCGGCAGCGTGTGGGCATGGTGGAAGATGGCAAGATACCGGTCGTCTTGAAGCTGACGGACATCAAGAAGGTGGAGATTGACGAGCTGTTTGGCGGGGCGCGGTTGGTGGCGATGACGGAGGCCGGTACGCAGGCGTTGGTATATTACACCAAGGCGTGTGTGCCGGAATTTGCCAACGCCAGCCGGGTGATCAACAATCTGCTCGATAACCGTCTGATTGAACCCGACGCAGCGGAACCGGCGTATTGTCGGCGTTGCGGGTCGCCGTTGCCGGAACGCGGGGCGAATTGCACGGCCTGCGTTCGGCGGTGGCAAGTGTTGCGGCGGTTGTTGGGATTGGTCACACCTTACCGGACCCAAGCGACAATGTTGATTGTGTCCACGTTCTTGACGGTTGCCTCACAGATGGGACCGCCGTACATCACGAAGCGCATTGTGGACGACGTGATCAAAGGCGGCCGGCACGACCAGATTGCGTGGTGGATCGGAGGAATGTTGATGTGCGGGCTGTTGTTGCTGGTGTCGCGGCTCGTGAATGGTTCGATGACGTCATGGCTGGGAGCGCAATTGGTTGCGGATTTGCGGGCGCGGCTTCATACGCAGTTGCAGCGGTTGCAGATGAGTTATTTTCAGCGGCGCGAATCCGGCGAGATTGTCGGGCGGGTGATGAACGATACCGGGGAGCTTCAGCATTTTCTGACAGATGGATTGCCCTACTTCCTTGTGAACTCGATTTCGTTCGTGGCCATTGCCGGCATCCTGATCAGCCTGGATGCCAAGCTCGCGTTGCTCGTTTTCCTGCCGGTACCGTTTCTCTTGGGCGGGGGCGGGTGGTTCTGGAAAAAGCTGGTGCCTTTGTTTCACAGGCACGGCACGCGCATTGGGGCCCTGCATTCCACGTTGAACGAGTCCATCTACGGCATCAAAATCGTGAAGGCATTTGCGCAGGAGAAGGCCCGGTCGACGCGGTTCAACGCCACCAACGAACAGTTGCGGGATACACGGTATCAAATCGAGCGAACGTTTATAGGATTTTCCGAGGTGATGTTCTGGATCATGACGTTGGGCGTGGCGGCGGTGTGGTTCTTTGCCGCGCGGCGCATCAGCACGGGCGATCCGACGTTGACGCTCGGGGATTTGTTGGCGTTTGTGGGATACATCTGGCTGTTCTATGGGCCGCTGCAATGGTTCACCGCGATCATGAACTGGATGACGCACGCGTTTTCAGGAGCCGAACGAATTTTCTCCGTGCTCGATGCCACGCCGGAGCTGTACGAACCGCCCGATGCGATTGCGTTACCGGGGATCAAGGGTGCGATCAGTTTCCGTGATGTGCGGTTCAGCTACGATCGCGGCAAGGAAGTCATCAAGGGCATTTCCTTTCACATCGCGCCAGGCGAGACGGTGGGATTGGTGGGGAAATCGGGCGCGGGGAAGAGCACGATCATTAATCTGGTGTGCCGATTCTACGATGCTGATTCGGGCGTGGTGGCGATAGACGGCCATCCAGTCAAGAAGATCAAATTGGAGGAACTGCGTCGGCAAATCGGGATCGTTCCGCAGGATCCGTTTTTGTTCAACGCCAGCATTCTCGAAAACATCCGGTATGGTCGGCCGGCCGCTTCTTTCGAACAGGTCATCGAGGCGGCGCGCGCCGCCAACGCCCACGAATTCATTCTCAGCAAGGAAGACGGGTACGACACGGTGATCGGGGAGCGGGGGACGATGCTTTCCGTCGGGGAGAAGCAACGCATCGCGATTGCGCGGGCCATTCTGCACGACCCGCCGATCTTGATCTTGGATGAAGCGACGTCGAGCGTGGACAGCGAAACGGAGAAGGCGATTCAGGAAGCGATCGCGCGTCTGATTCGCGGGCGTACGACGATTGCGATTGCGCACCGGTTGGGAACGCTTCGCAACGCGCACCGGCTGTTTGTGATTGAGGACGGACAGATTCTCGAACAGGGCACGCACGACGAGTTGCTGGCGAAGGAAGGCCAGTACGCCAAGCTGGTGAAGATGCAGGCGGAGATCAATCGCCTGAAATCGGAAACAATGGTCTGGGGCGAATGAACAAGCCGGTCCAGTTAATGCGTCGCCACGATCAAGTGTGCGTGTGCCGGGATGGCGAGACGGAGCCTGTGCCAGTCAAAGTAGTGTGGATGCGTCCTGTGAGCGGAGTGGGGCAGGAGGTGGCGTTATTGGATGAGAAGAAGCGAGAAGTGGCCATGCTACGCAGCCTCGATGAGTTGGATACCGGGTCGCGCGCGATTGCCGAAGAGGAATTGCAGCGCCGGTATCTGATGGCGAAGATTCACCGGGTCATCAATGCTTGGGCGCAACTGGGAACCCGGTATCTTCATGTTGAGACAGATCGGGGAGTTCGTCAGTTTGTGATCAAGAACCCGAACCGAGATTTGATCTGGCTCAGCAGCGATCACATCGTGATACGTGACACGCTGGGCAACCGGTATGAAATCGCGTCGTTGGCGGGTTTGGATGCGGCGTCGAGGGCGAGGTTGGAGAGCGTAATCTGATAGAACAGCCATGTTCTTCAGCGCTGACTTTGTCGGAGGTGCCGGGCGATGATTTCCATGGTGGCTTCGGGAGCTTCCAAGCTTCTCGGATAGTAATAGTAGATCAGATGATCCGGGTGCATCGCCAAGACTTCCGGCAAGCGACGGTTCATCAGGTCGTTGTCCGACTGTCGCAGAGCGTGGTTCTCGATCAAAAACAGGCTGCGCTTGCCGGCTGCTGTGGCGACTTGCTGAAAGACCGGGCCTTGGTCTATGAGGAATTTGGTCGGGCGATTCTGGCCGGGATTGTCATCACTGCCACAGTCGGATTCAGACCACGGGCGACCGTCCAATCCGAACTCGTCCAAGCACTCCATGCCGGAAAGCTTGGCCAGCCATGGTCGGTTGGCATAG
>CAZEQV010000293.1:0-4738 GCA_964514435.1 uncultured Verrucomicrobiota bacterium | reverse complement strand
CCGCGCCCCGACCTACAACACGTTCAAACAACTGGTGAACGAATCCGCCGGCGTCACGAGCCGTCGCGGCGGAATCGCTGGCCCGGGCGCGAGCGGCGCGAATCGCGCCTTCCAACAACGCGACCAGAACGGCGACGGCAAGCTCTCTCGCGATGAACTTCCCGGCGCTCTTTGACCGGCTCGATGCCAACCATGACGGCTTCGTGATCGAAAAGGAAACGAGCGCACTGTGGAGAACCCGACAATCAAAACCCTTTCGCACATCTGACGGCAGTCACAGGTCGCCCTAGGAGTCCAAAGGATGGCGACCTATCCCGCGTTGTCGTCCGACGCATCAGGCGTCTCGACGTCAGCGTCTGCTTCAACCTCGGTCTGCAGATCCTGAGCGGCGCGATACTTCCCGGTGACTTGCGCCGTTTTGCGGTAGGCCGCGCCAACCACACCGGTAAACTTGCCGGTAATGATGGTCTTGCCGTCGGTCGCCGCCATGGCGGCGTCGAGATCGTAGGTCAGGGCCAAGGCTGTCGTGCAGTCGGGGTGGGCGCTGCCGAAACGGTCGGCGTGAACGATGACTGTGAGCGGGCCGCGAATCGTCTTGTCGTCGAGCGTCAGCTTACCGGGATCGGCTTCAAAGCTCGCCTGGTTGATGCGCCCCCCGGCCGCGTAAGCCCTGAGTTCACCCGTGCGGAGTTTCTCGAGGTACACCGTGATGTCGGCGGGATCGCCGCGCATGGTGGTTCCGCCCCCCGCCAAGCGGATCGCGTGGCGTGACCGTCCATCGGCGAGAGTCTGGACATCTCCGGCGGCGGCGCCTTGGACGTTGATGGGTTTGGCCGAAGCCGGAATGTTGCGGGTGCACGTGCCGGTCACGTCGCCGCCCTGTCCGATCGTCAGGTCAAAATCCCACGGTTCGTGGTGCTCGTTGACGCGCACCAGCGTTTGGCCACGGATCGCGGAACCTTCGAGCTTGAACTCCGGGATGCCGCTGGAGCGCCACCGCATCGCGTTGATGCCGCCCCAAGCATAGGGTCGGGCGACGCCGGTATTCTGGTATGCCGGGAACCGGACCACGATGTCGTCCGGCGCGCCGTTGACGAGACGGATCTGCGCGTCCACATCACCCTTGCCGGCCATGCCCAGCGCCAGGTCGGTGATGCTCAAGCGCAAGCTGTCCACCCGGTGTTTGTTGACAGGCTTGCGCAGGTCGTAGCACGCGAGTCCGTCGCCGGTGCGGACGAACAACCGCCCGTCGGCGAGGGCGGGCCGGATGGGGCAGACATAACCGCTGGCCAAGTCCACGGGCAGGTTGCCGGGCATCAATTCCATCTTGCCGTCTTTGAGGCGGAACATCAGCAGGTATTGGCCGCTGGTGAAGATGCGGTGGTTGGAGGCGATGGCCCAAGTCCAGTTGTGGCTGCCTTGGGCCATGGTGTAGATGTGGGGATACTGCCCGATGATCTTGCCGGTCTTGGCTTCGATTGCCTGAAAGCCGGTCTCGCGCGAGTCGTTGATGAAGACTCCGTGATGCGCCAACGAGGTCGACCGGCCATACTGCCAGTCGGCCTTGGGTTCTTTCCAGAGGAGTTTCGCATCATCCACGCTGACCCGCAGCGCGCCCCAATACCGGACCGGCTCGGGTTTGCCCTTGGGATTCATGACCGTTTTCTCGCGCTCGACATTCACCGCGACGATGTCCTCCCACACGACCGGGTAATTCGCCATCGGGCCGGCCACCGGCTTGCGCCAGATAATCTTGCCGGTTCGCGGCTCGATCAGCGACAGCATCCCCTGATGCTCCGGCTTGGCTTGGTCGGGGGGCAGTTTCTTCGGATCGGCTATGCCGGAGTAGGCGGTGACGATGTAGGTCTTGCCTCCGAGCACGATCGAAATGGGTATCGCATCGCTGCCGATGACATTGCTCGCCCGCCACAGCAGCTTGCCGGTGTCGGGGTCAATCGCAACCAGCGATGAGTGCTCGGCCAGCCCGGTCGGTGGCGCGTTCTTGGGCGGCTTGGGCGTGTCGTTGATGCGGACGAGGAGCACGCCGTCAATCACGACCGGGCTGTGGTCGGTGCTCCACGCTTGCGCGTCGCCAAAGGAATAGCCGGGCGCGCCGCCTTTCTTGCCGGGTTCGCCGTCGTTTTTCCAGCGCAGCTTGCCGGTCTCGGCATCCACGCAGTACAGCGAGGTTTGGCCGCGGAACATCACCTTGCCGTCGTGATAGACGGCCGTGAGTCCCCGTCCCGACTTACTCTCGCCGATCAGACCCGACCGGCGCGAGTCCTGGTACATCCAAAGAGTCCGCCCGGTCTGCGCGTCCATGCAGAAGAGCGTGTCGCGCATCACGTCGAATTCGGCCGCCACCGCCCGAGGGTCCGCGCCGCGAATCACGCGCGGGTCATTTTTTATCCCGGGCGTGGCGTCAATCGCAGACTGGTCAGCATAGGGAACCGCCAGATAAACTTTGCCGTTAGCCACGATGGGGGCGCTGAATTGAGTGATGCCGAGGCCGGAATTGTTGATCGGGAAGAAACCGAAGGGCGAACGCGGGATGCCGCCCCGGCCGCCGGGAATGGGCATATCGGCGATCCACAACAGGCGCGCATCGGCGATGTTGTCAATCAACTCGCGCTGGCAATCAATCGCCGAGCCGGTAAGAGTGGGACCGTGCTGCTGCGGCCAGTCGGCGCCCTTGGCAAATGCGCGGTCGTCGGAGTGCGCCCAGAGTTCGGGCATCTCGCGGGCGCTGGCCTTGCCCTCAAACGAACCATGCCGGGGACGAAACTCTTCGTCCTCCGCGTGATAGTCGTGCGCCTTGTAGCCGCCGAGTAACGCCGCGCCGGACTTCTTCAGGTCAACCGTGATGCGGAACCGGTCGCGTTTGAGGTGGTCCGGGGTATCGAGGAACACATCGAACGTGCCGCTGCCGGCAGCGTCGGTAAGTTTCAGCGCCGCTGGCGCATCGTAGTTGCGCATGATCAGCTTGCCGGCGGCGTGCATCTCCCGGTACTTCAGGAACTCGGCATTCTTGTAGTCGTAGGCGCTCTTGAGTTTTTCGGGCGGATCGAGGCGTTTCCCCTCCACGATGTACTCGATGGGCGCGGCGGGTGTCAGGTCAACGCGGTGAAGCGTCTGATCCACTGCCGGCACCATGGCGTAAGCGTGCGCCGGCTGGCCGTCGCGAACAAAGACGGTCACGACGAGGTCCTGCCCCCGGTCTGCGAACTTCTCCAGCACGAGGCGATAGGCTTTGGCCGGGGAGACCGCCACGGCTTCGCCCGCGGGCTGGGCGAGCACGGGGCGGGTCGTGATCGTTGCGGCCATCAGCAGCGCAATCAACGACGCAAGAGCGAACGATGCCGGGGATCTGCCTCGGGAATTGCACCTCACCGAACGGTGCATTGGCTTGGATTTCATGCCGCACACAATCACGGGGCGCGCTGGCGTGGTCAAGGGTTTCGCTTACCGGAACCGCCGGCGCAAGACCAGCAAGCCGAGCAGACCCAATCCCGCCAACGTCAACGCGGAAGGCTCAGGAATTGCGATCAGCGCATTCAGATCGGCCAGCGTGTCGGCGGCGAGGAGTTCGTCCACGACACGGCCTTGGCCACTGGAGGTGTTGAAACTCACGCCCATGGACAGACCGGTTCCGAGCCAAGTGCCGATCGTGATGTTTGTGCCCTGAGTGGCCGTGGCTTGGGCGGTAGCATTGAGTTGGGCGACACTGGAGCTATCGGTCGGGTTGATCCAGAAATCGAGCACCTCGGCCGTGGCCGAGGCGTTGAAGTTGGTGACGCTGAGTCGCACGATAAACAACGCCGTTGTGCCCGATGTGTAGTCCGTGCCCGTGATGGTCGCGCCGTTGACGTAGAACCGGTTCACCGAATCACCTCCCCCGAGAATCCCGAAGCCGAATGTTCCTGCATCGGGGTTGACCGAGATGTAGTTGAAATCATCACCGCTGTTGTCGCTGTCCGCCCTGAATAGACCGGCGAACCAGACTTCACCGTTGCCGGTGCGCGTGGCCAGTCCGGTCGTGCTGCGCAGGCCTGTATAAACGTCTGTATCGCTGCCCACGCTCTGCTGCCGGACAGCGCCGCCGAGTCCCAAGGAGATGGAGCCGGTGGCATAGGTCAACCCGCTATTGGTCACCAGCGTGTTGGGTGGAGTGGAACTGGCATCCGTGGGCCAAGCACCAGTAAATCCTGAGATTGTTGGGTTCTGTCCGCCCAAGGCAACATCATTCGTGTATTGTCCGAGGGAGTAATCGCCACCGGTGAGAAACGGCTCGTAAATGCTTCCCGCTTGGGCCGAGGTCCAAACGATCAATGAGGTTAGCGCGACTGAAATGAATGACTTTTGCATGGTATGGTTCCTTTTGAAATTTGGATTACGCCGGCAATTTAGCGGTTCAAGGCTGTTCGCTCAATTCAGCTTTGCGTATATTTCTTTCAACTTTGCGCAGACCTGCTAACTTCGTGGGTAACACCGAATGATGAGCGATATCCGACGAATTGCCGTGTTGCTCCAAAGCGCTTCCGGTTTTGCCAATGGCGTGCTGCTCGGCATCGGACGGTACGCACGGCCTCAACACCCGTGGGTATTCTTGTGGTGCCCGCCGGCAGCAGAGCGACTCGCCCAAGTTCGCGAGTTTCAGCCTACCGGGATCATCGCCTATCTGGCCAATCCCAACCTGATTGCTCCCTTGGGGGCATTGGGAGCACCGGTCGTCAACGTC
>CAZEQV010000292.1:0-4782 GCA_964514435.1 uncultured Verrucomicrobiota bacterium | reverse complement strand
CTTCCCGCACCCGACCCAACCACTCGCCAGCCGGCAACGGTGTGACATCCGCGGGATAATTCACCACCGCCAACAAGGCGTGAAAAGGGTTCGCCGCTTGATATCCGAATTGATCCCAATACCGCCGCGCGATGGACCGGGACTTGCCGGACAAAAACGGCACCCCCACCGGCAACCAAAACCCAATCGGCGCGGCTTCCGGTCGGTCAAACGCCGCGCCCCACGTCATCATCCCCCATACCGGCATCTCCGCGACACCTGTTCCCTTGGACAAATCCTCGCCATGCACATTTCGCCATGCTTGGAGAAATGGATACACGACCTCAATGGCGTCCAGATACCCGGAGTTGCCCGTGCCGGCCCCTTTGGCTCCGATACCGGACTGCAAGAACCGTCGCACCGATCGCCGCACCACCTCCACTTCGCCGTCGCCCAGCGCCAACATCGCCAATCCCGCCGCCGCGCGAAACCCGGCCAACCGATAATCGTGCGTCCCCTCCGGCCGCCTCAACAGACCGTTCACGCCAAACACCAACTCGGCCGGTGGCTCAGGGGTTTGCTCCACAGCCGCAACCCGCCCGGCAAACCTTCGCAACGCATTCTCCACGCTCCCTCGCGTCTCCGCGCTCCAACCTTCCCGGCCCAAATCATACGCGACCGCCAAGCCGGCCGCCTCGCGCGCCACCCGCCACTCGCGCCCCCGCTCCAATTCTGCCACCGCCAACCTCACCGGCTCTTCCGGCAACCGGCCTCCTTCGACAAGGTGAACCAAGGCTTGCGCTGCGGCCAACTGACCATAACATTCCACATCAGCTCCCCCGGCCGTCGCGCTCAACTCTCTCAAACGATCCCACATCGCCGCGGGTATTGTTGATTTGATCGCCTTCGCGTCGCCCGATCGAAGCAGCAGTCGCGGGTGATCTTTCGCCGCCGGCAAGAGCGGCGCCGACGGCTCCCACCACGCCTTCGCCACGATCCGCTCAACGCCTTCGGCGACATGGGTCAAACTTTTCACTTCACCGTCGCGCACCCGGCCTGCCCATATTGGCCCGGTCCGGTATCCCATTGTCTTCCACAATCTCAAAGCATCCCCATCGTTCACGCCTGTGACGGTGCCGGTAAACTCACCTTCCCACCGCGAACCGCAATCCACGAGGTCCAACACATACCGGCCCTCGCCACCGAGAATCTCCGGCCACTGCGGGCGGAAAGTCACCTGCAACTCCAGATGCAGTTTGTCGCCGTCGAAGCTGTGCCGTTCCACTCGCACGGAATGTTCCACGCCCGGAGTCGTGGCGATGAATGCCCAACCGGATTCCGTGAGCTTGCCGTCAGAAAGTGTCAAATCCACTTCCAGAGCATAATGAGGCTGACCGGACCTCGGCGCGGCTGGTTGAAACGGCACGGCATTGTCCACCGTCACTCGCAGCGTACCGGAGCGAATCGGCGCGGCCGTGGCGGCGCAGGTCGCCAGGACAAAAATCGCCCCCGTGCGCAGCAGTATGGGTGAAATCCAGTTCATCAGACAGACTTCACCACTAACACCGGCACGGCCGGTAATGTTGCGGGAACTGAATGAACTGCTCCAACCGCCTATTCTCGAATCTGCCCCTCGCCGGTCACGACATATTTGTAGCTGGTCAATTCTTCCAGCCCCATCGGACCGCGGGCGTGCAGCTTGTCCGTGCTGATGCCGATCTCGGCGCCAAATCCAAATTGGCCGCCGTCAGCCAATCGGGTGCTGACGTTCCAGAAAACGCTGGCACTGTCCACTTCCCGCAAGAACTTCTCGGCCGTGTCGCGGTTGCGGGTCACGATAGCGTCGCTGTGGGCGCTGCCATACTTCGTTATGTGTTCGATCGCTTGATTGACATCAGCCACCACGCGCACAGCCAGGATGGACGCCAAGTACTCGGCGTACCAGTCCTCTTCCGTTGCCGGCTTCACATCGCTCAACGGCAACACGCCGACAAGCATTCCTTGCGTCTTTTCGCAACCGCGGATTTCCACGTCGCGCTCATGCAACGCGCGTCCAATCCGCGGCAGAAACTTCTCCGCGACCGCTTCATCCACCAATAGCGTCTCAATGGCATTGCACACACCGGGACGCTGGCATTTGGCATTGAGGACGATTTTCTCCGCCATCGCCAGGTCAGCGTCACGATCCACGAATACGTGGCAAACGCCCTTGTAATGTTTGATGACCGGTATGCGTGATTTTTCGACGACCGCGCGAATCAAGCCCTCACCACCGCGCGGGATGCAGAGGTGGATCAGTTCGTCGAGTTTGACCAATTCATCTATGGCAGCGCGATCGGTCGTCGGCACAACTGCGATGGCGTCCTTGGGAACTCCCGGCACGTTCATCGCCGCCGCCACCGCCAGGTTGCTGTGGATAGCTTCAGAACCGCCCCGCAGTATCACGGCGTTGCCGGTCTTGAAACAAAGACAGGCCGCGTCAGCCGTCACGTTCGGACGCGACTCGTAGATGATCAGAATCACGCCGATGGGCACGCGCACTTTCTGGATGCGCATTCCGTTCGGACGTTCCCACTCCTTGATCACGGTGCCGACCGGGTCCGGTAGAGCCGCCACTTCGCGAATCCCGTTGGCCATCTCCGCGATGCGGTTGTCGCTCAATAACAACCGGTCCAACATCGCCGGAGCCAGCCCCGATTTCCGACCAACCTCCATGTCTTTGGCGTTGGCGGCCTTGATTGCCTCCGCCGATTTCTCAAGTCCATCCGCCATCGCCCGCAGCAGTTGGTTTTTCTCGTCGGCGCTCAACTTGGCCACCACGCGCGAGGCGCTGAGCGACCGGGCCGCCAACTCCGTCATTTGCCGTTTGAGATCGTTCATAGAATCACCAAATCATCTCGATGCACTACCACTCCGTTCCTGCCTTTGACTTCGTCACTATCCACCTTGGCCAGCCCGCGGGCAAATTCAACGTGCCTCTTGTCGTAAATGCCAACAGCGTCCCCGGCCTCGAACTGGCCCGTCACTTCGATGATGCCCTTGGCCAGCAAGCTGTGGCCGCCCTCGCACAACGCGACCCGTGCGCCTTCGTCCACCACCAGTGAGCCGGCTATCCTCTGGAAAAACGCAATCCACCGTTTCCGGCTGGCGAGCTTCGGAGTGCGGGGCAGAAATAGCGTGCCGGTTCTCTCACCGGCAATGGCCGACGCCATGATGCCGGGGCGCTCGCCGGTCGCGATGATCATGGGAATACCGGCCCGCGTCACAATCTTGGCGGCGTCTATCTTGGAGCGCATCCCGCCCACGCTCGTGACGCGGTTGGTGCCCCCGGCCAGTTGCTCGATTTCGGGCGTGATGCGCGCGACTTCCTTTACAACCTGACCGGCCCGATCCAGCAGCCCTTCCACATGCGAGAGAATCACCAGCAAATCCGCATCTATCAAAGTGGCCGTCAACGCGCCAAGCCGGTCGTTGTCGCCAAACTTGATCTCGTCCACGGCGACCGTGTCGTTCTCGTTGATGATGGGCACCACGCGATGCTCAATCAATTTGAGCAGCGTGTTGCGCGCGGACAGATGCCGATGACGGTTCTTGAGATCGTCGTGCGTAAGCAGCACTTGCGCGACAGGTACGTTTCTCATGCCAAACGCGGCATCGTAGAGCGCCATCAGCTTGCCCTGACCGATGGCCGCGCAAGCCTGCAGTTCGGCCAGTTGTTTGGGGCGACGTGAAAACTTCAGATCACTCATGCCCGCAGCGATCGCACCGGAGCTGACAAGGAGGATTTGATGGCCGGCATGATGAAGCGCGGCCACTTGCTCCGCAAGCGAACCAATCTGCTCATTCGACAAGCGATTCTCGCGGTCCGTCAGCAATCCGGTGCCGAACTTCACGACAACGCGGCGATCTGAAGAGTTGTTCATCGTTGAGATGATGATTACCAGAAGGGGCGAAGGGTGTCGAGATGCGCAACTTTTTTCAAAAAGTAGTGAATAAGTGTTGAGCGAACACCCCTGAACCTGTTAGAAATATCACATGGCGTTGGTCATAGCCCAAAGGAGGTGAGGGAGTAATGGCGAAAGCAAAGAAAAAAGCCCCGGCGAAGAAAGCGGCCGCAAAGAAGAAAAAGAAGTAATACCCGCTCGCCTGCATGACTCAACACGTCGCTGACGTTTGAGGTCGTGCGCACAGCGCGTGAGGTCGGGTTGCTGAATCGGATTCGCCCCTCTGGTGGAGAAGACAATGCGTTCGACCTCGCGCGCTGATCTGTTTTTTGGCCCGTGAGTCTCAGGCCACCACTTCTTCAAACAGCTCTGCCGGCACACCCCTCGCGGTCACCACGATCTTGAAGTTTGTCGCGCGCGCCAGTTCGCACATCATCTCCAGCGCATCGGACGGCGGTGGTGATGGAAAATCCCAGACCAAATGAACGGTTTGTTTGGCTGATGCTCGCGTGAGATAACGCATGGACAAAAAGTCCGCTGCAGCTCCGAAGAGCTGTCGCGCCCGTTCGGGATCGGTGACGACCGCGCCATGGCGATTGAACCAAGCTGACTCCAATACAAACTCATCGTCAAAATCGTCATCTTTTCCACTGCATACGATTTTGGAGATCGGCCAGAGAGTCCAACGCTTCCAAGCCAGCCGGGGCAGCTTTGATTCTCTCCACGGATCTGCTGCGCCGCAATAGATGAAGCTCTCGCCCTTGCGAACGGCCTGTTCCAAATAGACGCGCAATCCGCCGCAAGCGCGTCCGGGCGCCAAGACGGAATGCGTCTTGGGCCAAAACTGGTCAATGAGACG
>CAZEQV010000291.1:2396-4800 GCA_964514435.1 uncultured Verrucomicrobiota bacterium | reverse complement strand
ACCGAAGCCAATGTTGTGGAAATCACGTACATGGCACCGGGCGGACCCGTTTCGGGAGCGATGGACGACGCCATCCGTGAGTTTGAACGGGAAAGCCGGCAGGCTCATCTCAAAGACTCATCCAAACCTATCTACCGGGTCGTCAGCGGCCAAAATGCGTCACGAAACCAGACCGAGGACCCCACGCGGTTTCTGCTGAGCGTCGCCGGCGGAATGCCGCCGGATGTCATTTACTTCGACCGGTTTGCGGTGAGCGAATGGGCGTCACGAGGCGCGTTCACTCCTTTGGATGATTTTCTGGCGAGAGATGCGGCCAGTGGACGGCCGGATGCCATCGTGCCGGAGGATTTTTTTGCCTCGTGCTGGGATGAAGCGGTCTATACGGATCCGTTGACCGGCAAGAAAAGCGTGTATGGCATTCCCAACGGTGTGGATGACCGGGCGTTGTTTTACAACAAAGATTTGCTCCAGCGCGCCGGGTTCTCCGGCCCGCCCAAGACCTGGGAAGAACTGGAAGAGATGGCCGTCAAATTGACCGAGCGGGACGCCAAAGGACGGATCACCCGGTTGGGTTTTGTGCCGAACTATGGCAACTCCTGGCTCTACATTTTTGGCTGGATGAACGGCGGCGAATTCATGAGCGCCGATGGCCGCCGATGCACATTGAACGATCCGAAGATCGTGGAAGCATTGGAGTTCATGACGCGCATCTATGACCGGCTCGGTGGAGCGCAGGAAGTGGCGGCCTTTCAAAGCTCGTTTCAAGGCGGCGACCTCGATCCGTTCTTGCAGGGCAAAATCGTGATGAAGATCACCGGTTACTGGGAGCTTTCCGGTACGATGGCGCAGTTTGGGAGGGATGTGAACTGGAGCGTCGCGCCACCGCCGATGCCCGCCGCGGAGGTCGCGAGGGGACGCACCACGCTGTCATGGAACGGCGGTTGGTGCTATGCGATTCCGTCCACCGCCAAGAACAAGGAAGCCGGGTGGGAATTGATCCGGTACCTCTCCAGCCGCCGTGCCATCGAAGTGTTCAATGAAAGCCAACGGCTCACAGTCGAGAGCCAAGGGCGCATCTTCATTCCCAGCCAGCATCCCAACCGAAAAATCAACGACTGGCTCGTGGAAAAATACGTGAACCAGAAACCGGGCATGGATCCTAAAGTCCGCGACGCGGTCAAAGTGTTCAATGATCTTTTGCCGGAGGCGCGGTTTCGACCGGTCACGCCGGTGGGGCAGTTGTTGTGGAACCAGCACATTACCGCGATGGAGAACGGCATCTACAAAAAGATGTCCGCCCAGGAAGCGCTCGATCGCGCGACGATGATCGTGCAACGGGAACTGGATGTGTTGTTGGCCCCGCCCAAAGGCCGCGTAGTGAAATGGGATTTCTTTTTCTGGCTCTACGGCGGACTGCTCATCGCCGCGGCAGCGGGCATCTATGTTTGGGACACGAAAGTCTCGGTGCGCGAACGGTTCGTGGCCGGGCTGGGACCGCTGGGCCGGTTCTTGAAAGGGAAGGGCGCGCATCTGGAGGGCGTTCAGAGCAGCTATTTCCGGTCGCAGTGGCGGGGTGGTTGGATCTGCGCGATGCCGTGGATACTGGGGTTCGTGGTGTTCACGGGCGGCCCCATTCTGTTTTCCATCATCATCAGCTTCTGTCAGTACGACATCATGAACCCGGCGCGGTTCATCGGCGTGGACAATTATCTGTGGATGTTCACCAGGGACCCGCTGTTCTGGAAGTCGCTGAAAAACACGCTGTTCATGGTCATCGGCATTCCCTTGGGCATGGCGGTGAGCCTGGGTATCGCGTTGCTGCTGAACCTCAAAGTGCGCGGCATTGCCATCTGGCGAACATTCTTTTACCTACCGGCCATCGTGCCGGCCGTGGCTTCGAGCATCTTGTGGATTTGGATTTTCAACCCCAACGCCGGCCTGCTCAACAGCGTGCTCGCCAGTTTTGGCATCCAAGGCCCGAACTGGCTGCAAAGCGAAGACACCAGCAAATGGTCGCTGATTCTCATGGGGCTGTGGGGCGCGGGTGGCGGCATGATCATCTGGCTGGCGGGACTCAAGGGCATCAGCGAAAGCTACTACGAAGCCGCTTCCCTCGACGGCGCCGGGACGCTCAAACAATTCTGGTACGTCACCCTGCCGCTGTTGTCGCCGTACATCTTCTTCAACGCGGTCATGGGACTGATCGGAACGTTCCAGATTTTCACCCAGGCGTTCATCATGACGCAGGGCGGCCCCGTTGATTCCACGCTGTTCTACGCCTATCACCTGTTCAACAACGCGTTCCGGTACCTGCAAATGGGTTACGCGGCGGCGATGGCTTGGTTCCTGTTTGTCATCGTGTTCGCCCTGACGATGGTGCAGATGCGGATTTCCGAGCGTTGGG
>CAZEQV010000291.1:0-2386 GCA_964514435.1 uncultured Verrucomicrobiota bacterium | reverse complement strand
GGGTTCACTACGAGGCCGAATGAACGAAATCAAACATCGCAGCACCGCGTATTACCGGCTCATCGCGTGGGCCGGGCGTGCGTGGATTTACGCCTTGCTCATGGGAGGCTCCATCGTCTTTGTCTGGCCGTTCCTCTGGATGGCCACCACCTCGGCCAAAGTGGACCGCGAAATGTTCGGCGAAGCCATCCGCCTCTGGCCCCGCCAGCCCACTCCGCAAATCCGGTCTCCGTACATTGATGAAAAACATTTCGCCGACGTGACCGGCCCGCGCATGGACGAAGCCTTGCCGGTGATTGAACAACACATCCGCTCGCTTTCATTTCCATGGCCGGACGAACTCGACGCCGACGTTGCGATCCGCCACGTTTCACGGGGCGCTTACAAGAAGTTGGTCAATACAATGCCGGTCGCGCTTTGGGATCGATCCCTCGACAAGCTCTCCGATGAAATCCGGCAACGCGTGGATACCGGCATGGTGGCCGATACGTTGATGCAGGTGCGGCGGCATTACTCTTTTGGCCAGCTTCGTGTTCGTTCCTACGATTTGCAGGAAAACCAGCTCGTCAGCCCCGAAACCGCGGCCACGGCATGGAACGTCACCGGCACCGCGACGGCCCGGCTCGTGCAAGTGACCGATGACCGTGAACCGTATGCGGATTTGCACTACGATTTCAGCAACGGCGACACGATTGAATTGTCGCAGACTTTTACCACCAGCTTTCCGGTAAGCCGATTGCATCGCATCCAGTTGTACACGCGGCACGACGACAGTTGGCATGACGTGACGTTGTACGTCGAGAAGCACGGAAAACGCTACCGGGCTGTCCGTGCCAATCCGTTGGCCGACTTCAACTGGAACGCGGCCACGTGGCAGGAGCCCGGTCCCGACGATGATTCCAACAAGATCAAGAACTGGATCCTGCTGGAAGATGTGGATGGCGGCCCCCAATACGAAAGAGACCCTCGCAAGCTCAAAATCACCCTGGAAATCAAACGCGCCGGGCTGATCGGCGCATGGCAATCCAAAATCGCCCGCAACTATCGCGGCGCGCTCAATTACATTCCATTTTGGCGGTATGTGGCCACCAGTGTCTTCCTGGTGATCATCAATCTCG
Organism: uncultured Verrucomicrobiota bacterium; assembly: GCA_964514435.1. Classification (GTDB taxonomy): domain Bacteria; phylum Verrucomicrobiota; class Verrucomicrobiia; order Palsa-1439; family Palsa-1439; genus CAZEQV01. Next base: position 1,268 of record CAZEQV010000291.1, on the reverse strand, counting down.
TCGGCACGCTGTTCAGTTGCTCGCTCGTGGCCTATGCGTTTGCGCGGCTGCAATGGCCCGGCAGGGGGCTGTGCTTCGCCTTGATGTTGGCGACGATGATGATTCCCCCGCAGGTGACCATGATCCCGCACTTTCTTATCATGCGATCACTCGGCTGGTACAACACGCTTGTCCCGTTGTTCATCGGCAGCTTCTTTGCCAGCGCGTTCAACGTGTTCCTGCTCCGGCAATTTCTCAAGGGCATCCCCCGCGACTTGGAGGACGCCGCCAAAATTGACGGTTGCGGATTCTGGCGGGTGTACTGGCACATCATGTTGCCGTTGGTCAAACCCACGCTCGCGGCCATTGCCATCTTCACGTTCATGGGCGCCTGGAACGATTTCATGGGTCCGCTCATCTATCTCAGCGATCAACGTCTCTACCCGTTGTCGCTCGGTCTCTATGCGTTCAACGTCCAAGCCGGCGGCAGCATGGGCATGATGATGGCCGGTTCGCTGCTGATGACAGTGCCGGTCATCGTGATCTTCTTCTTCGCGCAAAAATACTTCATCCAGGGCGTCACCCTCACCGGCATGAAAGGCTAAACTGGCCATCCGGCAACCTGCCCGGTATAGTGCATGACGTGAACCCGAATCCGAAACGGCAGACACCCATTGAAAGCCGTCACCATCAGCGCGAAATGCGCGAACTCAAACGCAGCATGCACCGCCGCAAAGACCTGACGTATCTCGGCCTGTTTGCGTTGATCTTATTTTTTGGCGTGTTGTCGGTGGAGATCGGCCGCGGGTTTTTCTTCGCTCAGAACGTCAACCGGTTCCTTGCCGACATCGAGACCCGCAGTCCCGCCGAGGTGAAACTCAAGGTTGCTGAATACGCCTTGCGGCTTCACGACCGCAGTCCCCTCATCCGCAAGGCGGCCATTGCCGCGATGCAGGTGGCTATCGGCGAGAACATCGGTTCCGATCCCTTCACCTGGAGCGCGTGGTGGCAACAGAACAAGGACACTTGGGAATACGCGCCCCGTCCGGGCAACGCTCCCGCCACACCCGGTGTCCAGACGCCATGAACTTGTTTCACTGGGGATTGATGCTGCGGTACATGGTGTACGGAGTTCTGCCGTTGGTGGCCCTGTTTTTTCTCGCGGAACGGTGGCTCGCGCCCGGTTCGTCCGGTGCGTTCTTTCTTATGCTGGCGATGATTTTGCCGTTCATCGCCATCGGTTGGCTGGGATACCAACACTACCGGCATCGCCGACTCGAACAACTCAA
>CAZEQV010000290.1:992-4804 GCA_964514435.1 uncultured Verrucomicrobiota bacterium | reverse complement strand
GAGAAGGGAATGTATTTTGCGTTCAGCGGTGAGAACCGGTTGGGATCAAGAGTGGAGGACTGGAAGCAGGCTTTCCGGAGCGGATTCGGCATTGACCTGATGTTTCGGACGAATCCCAAGGCTCGCGCCCGTGACACTGTGGCGGGTGATCGTCGCATTGTATTGACGAAGGAGGGCTCACAATGGATCGCGGTTCTCTACGATTATGAAAGCAACGAGGCCGGGCAGGGCGAAGGATTGGAGTTCAACTCGCCGGTGGCGCAAACGAAGATTGCGCGGGTGGTGAAGTTGCCGGCCCATGCATTCAAGATGATGAGCAAGGATGACACGTTGGAGATGGACCCGCTCACGCTCGGAGACAGCTTGGAGGGTGTGGGCGAAACGCCGACGTTGCCGGGCGGCAAAGTGAAACCGCAAATTACTGGCAAGCCGAAGGATGCTAAGACGTGGACGGCGGAGTTGTTTCTGCCGTGGACCACGTTGGGAATCACAACGGATCAACCTGTGCGGTGTGATGTGGGCATTCTGAGTCCCACGGCGGACCAAGCAAAGGTGGAGTCGGCGGCGTACTGGTCCAACCGGTACCCGAATCCTCTGGGAGACGCAGCGGTGGAAACGATGCTCAATCCCGGTGCGTGGGGATATATCCGGTTCCGCTAGGGCGGATGTTCAGGAGCCGGCAGGCTTGCGCATGATCTTGCTCTTGACGTCCCGGTATCCGTAATCCACGGCGGCCACTTTCTTGAATTCCGCAATGGCCTTGGCGGTTTCGCCCATGGCTTCGTAGGCGCAACCGAGGTTGTAGATGAGCTCCTTTTTCAGGTTGTCCATGATCGCGTATTCCTCGATGGCGCGCGCGAACTGGTCAATGGCCAGATCATGAAGCCCGAGTTGCTGAAAACATTGGCCCAGGTAATTCAGGGATTGAACGCGGCGCTGCGGTTGGCCGACCGACTTCTGAAATTGTTCAATGGCTTCTTGAATCTTGCCGGTCCGCATGTAGAGCGTGCCCAGGTCAAACCGGTACAGGAGATCGTTGGGGTAGCGTTCGACAAGCCGCTCCATTTGTTCGGCCATGACCTGGTCGCGGGCAACCTGGAGTTGGTTGATTTCGGACTGAAGCGTGCCGGCGTTACCGGGATTGGCGGCGAGTTCCTTGCGCTTGCTTTCGATGACAGCATCGAGTCGTTTGATTTTGATGTCGGCAATTTCTCTTTCCAGCGCGGGATCGGAACCGCCCTCGGTTCCGAAGATGCGCTCCAAATACGTCAGGGCCGTTTCGTAATCGCCCTTTTGCGAATAGAGCTTGCCGAGTTCGCGTTGGACAAGTTGGTTTTCGGGGTCGGCAGCCAGTTTGGCGAGGTTTTCGCGGATGAGGTTCTCGACGACATCTTCAGCGCGAACGACCCGGCCTTCTTGCTCCAGTTTGACGGCTTCGTCTTTGTCTTTCATCACATCCCGGTAGGATGTGGCTTGGTCCCAGCCGCCTGTTTGCATGGCGCCGTGGGCGGTGGAATCTTTGAGTCCTTTCTGGGCCTCGAAATCATGAGGATTGATTTGCAGCAGGCGCTCGTACACTTCGCGGGTCATGTCGAACCGTTCCACCGCCGCGTAACTCCGGGCGAGCCAGTGAAGGGCTTTCGTGTCGCGGGGGTTTAGCTTGGTCAGATATTCGAGCGTCTGTACGGTCGTCTCCGGGTACTTGGCGTTCTCGGCCGCCTCGGCAAGGATTTGGAGCGCCTGGCTGTTTTTGGGGTCGTCGGAGAGGATTTGTTCGGCCAGGCTCATGGCTTCCACGGGATTCTTGCTGACAGCCAATTTCGCCTTGGGCAAGAGGGAAGTGACTTTGGCGGCGAAGTAGGCCCGTTTGAGGCCGCCCACGGTCTCCTGGCGTTTGAGCTGGGCGTGGCGCAGGAACTGCCGGGCCTTGGTGAAGTTGGGTTCCATGGCGACGCATTGCATGAACATTTCCACGGCGTAATCAGCGTTGCCTCGTTCCAGCGCGGCGTGGGCTTTGTTGTAGAAATCGCGGGCTACACGGTTGATTTGGTCAATTGTCTTTTCGGCCATGAACGTCTCCCTGTCACAGTCAGTGGCCGGACGTTATATCAACGCTCAAGAGAGGGTCAACAACAGGTTTCCCCCGCGTCATCGGGCGGCGGACGGCATGGTTGCTTGGGTCGCGTGTTACGAGAGCAGGTCGGGGTCAATGCGCTGCATGAGGGCATTGAGCATCGCCAGAACGTCACGGCTGCGAGTGGCGTTGAGCGCGGCGGCGGACAGTTCGCGCGCCTCGGCGATGTGAATGCGCCGGATTACTTCTTTGATGCGCGGCAGGCTGGCGGCCCCCACGCTCAGTTCGTCCACGCCAAGTCCGAGCAGCAGCGGCGCGTACAAAGGGTCGCCGGCTATCTCGCCGCAGACACCGATCCAAATCTTGTTGTTGTGAGCTGATTCCACGCAACTGCGGATGAGGCGCAAGATGGCCGGGTGGGCCGGCTCGTAGAGACCGGCCACTTTTTCGTTCACGCGATCCACGGCCAGCGTGTATTGAATGAGATCATTGGTGCCCAGGCTGAAGAAATCCACTTCGGAGGCAATGATCTCGGCGGTCAACGCGGCGGAGGGCACTTCAATCATGGCGCCGACGTCCATGTTTTCGTCGAAGGGCACACCGTCCTGGCGCAAATCGTCCTGGATTCTGGCGAGGATTTGGTTGGCTTGGATGACTTCCTGAACGCCGCTGACCATGGGATACATCATTTTGACGTTGCCTTCGGCGCTGGCGCGCAGGATGGCGCGCAATTGGATCTCAAACACGTGCGGATTGGCCAGGCAATAGCGGATGGCGCGGAATCCCAGGAATGGATTGATTTCTTGCGGCTGGGCGTCGGCGCTGTGGAACTTGTCGCCGCCCAGATCGAGGGTCCGGATGATGACCGAGTGAGGTTTGATGGCGCGCGCGACTTGGAGATACTTCTGGTATTGTTCCTCTTCATTGGGGAAGTCGCGGCTGTTGATGTAGAGGAACTCCGTTCGGAAAAGGCCGATTCCCTCGGCACCGGCCCGTTGCACGGCGGGCACGTCTTCCGGCAACTCGATGTTGCCGGAAAGAATGACGCGGTGGCCGTCGAGGGTTTCCGCCGGCAGTTCGCGCAGCGTGGCCAGGCGTTCGTCAATGGTTTGATGCCGCGCCACGAGCTGGCCGTAGATGTAGAGAGTCTGGGCGCTCGGTTCGACGATGACGGTGCCGCTGTAGCCGTCCACGATGACCGGTTGGCCGTCGCGAAGGTGCTGGCTGATGTCGCGCAGCCCGACCACCGCCGGCAAGTTTATGGAACGCGCCATGATGGCCGTGTGGGATGTGTGGCTGCCGACATCGGTGGCAAAGCCGACCACGTTTTGCCGGTCCAGAGAGGAGGTGTCGGACGGGGACAGATCGTGGGAAATGATGATGGTGTTGGGCGGAAGATTGGCCAGGGTGCGATGTTCGCGGCCCAACAGATTGCGGAGGATTCGTCGGCTGACATCCTGCACATCCACGACGCGCTCCCGCAGGAAGTCATCCGGCATCTCGGCGAGCGTTTTGACGTATTTCTCGGATTGGTCATGGAAGATCCACTCGACGTTCTTCTTTTCCTGTTCGAGGCGGATGAGGACCGGCTCGATCAGCGCCGGGTCTTCGGTGATGGCCAAGTGAACTTCGAGGATGCTGGACGTGGTGGACGCGCCCATGCCGGACTGGATGCGGTTCTGAAGATCGTGAAGCTGCTGGCGGGTGGTGATGAGCGCCTGCTCAAATCGGGCAATTT
>CAZEQV010000290.1:0-982 GCA_964514435.1 uncultured Verrucomicrobiota bacterium | reverse complement strand
CGAGTTCCGGTTTGATTTCGTATTCCGGTACGACTTCCTCGGCGATGTGGTAGATGAAGACGGTGCCGCGGGCGACGCCGGGGGATACTCCGATGCCTTGGTAGCTGCGTTCCGTTGTGCTGCGGGATGCCGTCATGGGCAGGCGAACGTTTTATTCTTCGTTGAACTTGATTTTGAAAAGCTGCTCGATTTTCTCGATGGCTTGGCCGGCGTCGGCGCCTTCGGCGATGATTTTGAGCCGGGAGCCCTGGCCGGCCGCAAGCATCATCAAGCCCATGATGCTCTTGCCGTTGATTTGCTCGCCGTCTTTTTCGACGAGGATGTCGCTGGAAAACTGGCTGGCGGTCTTGACAAACATGGCAGCGGGACGGGCATGAATGCCCAGTTTGTTTTGGACAGTCAGTTCCTTGATAACGGCCTTTGCTTTGTTGTCGGCTGTGGCCATGATTTCTCACACGCTACCGGGGCGCATCTTTTCTATCAATCTTTCGTTAAACTCTTTTGCGGCATTGTGTCCGAGGCTCTTGAGCTTTTGGTCCAACGCCGCCACTTCAATCAGCCGTGCGATGTCGCGTCCGGGGCGGATGGGGATCGTGATCGCCGGCACGGTGAGGCCGAGGATCGTGTAGGTGTCGCCTTCGATACCCGTCCGATCCACTTCCTCGATTTTGCTCCAATCCGTCAGCGTGACGACGAGATCCAGGGTCTTTTCCGATCTGACACTGGCCACGCCGAACACGGCCGGCACGTTGATGATCCCCAACCCTCGGATCTCCATGTGATACCGGGTCAACTCCGAGGATGTGCCGATCAGTGACCGTCCTTCCACGAGCCGGAACCGCGTGATGTCATCGCTGACCAAACTGTACCCGCGCTCCAACAGCGCCAGCACGCTCTCGCTCTTGCCAATTCCACTTTCCCCTCGAATTAGCACACCAATACCCAATATGTCCACCATGGAACCGTGCTCGCTGGTTTGCGG
>CAZEQV010000289.1:0-4847 GCA_964514435.1 uncultured Verrucomicrobiota bacterium | reverse complement strand
CGCTGGCGCAGGATGACTTCGATCGGGCTGGCCCGAATCGCCCGCTGAAATCGGTACACGAGCAGTTGCGGTGTCAGACCGGTCAGCTTCTGCAGATCGCGAACGCGAACGCCATCGCCGACGTGCGCGCGCGCATGCTCGATCGCCTGTTCGATCAGCGGATCCGGCAGTTGCGGCGCGCGGATGGATCCGCGTTCGATGACCGCGGCGGGCGGAATTTTCACCACGCGCCGGCCGGGTCTCCATTCCCGGAGCAGGCGCGCGGCTTCGGCGCCAATCCGGGTGTTGGAAACGTGGATGCTGGCCAGGTTGGGATGAACGGTGTGGCAAAACAGCGCGTCATCGTCCACCGCCAGCACGGAGATTTCCTCCGGCACGGGAATGCCGTGTTCGCCGCAGATCCGGATCACATGGGCGCCAGGTTGGTCGGAGTGGGCAAAGATGGCGCAGGGCTTGGGCAGGCGTTGCAGCCAGCGAATCAGTCTGGTTTGGTTGCCGCCGATGTTGCTCGGATGATCCTCGCGTCCCAACCGAGGCGTGGGAAGCAAGTATGTGTCTAGCGTCTTTTGACTCTGGGCGATGCGCCGTCGAAAGACGTTGAATCGGCTGGCGTTGGCCGACGCGCGGAAGCCGACGATCGCAAAATGCTGGAACCGCAGGGAGAGGAGATGTTCCGCCGCCCGCGCGCCGATGGCTTCCTCGTCAGGGATGACCACCGGTATTGGCAGTTCCGGGTGGTGGTCCACCGCGACAGCGACCCAGGGAACCGAGAGGTCTTGAAGGGCTTTTCGGCTTTTCGGATCAGCAATGTAGGCATGACTGACAACAGCCTGTGGTGGGGTGGCGCGCAAAAACCGCAAGAGCACCGGGGGCTTGGTGGTCTTGGGCAGGAGAGTCAGTTGCCAAGGTTCGTGCCGCTGCAATTCCCGCGACAAGCCGACCGCGATCTGTTGGTTGATCCGAACTTCGGGGTCGGCAATGAACAAGACAGTTTTCATGACCGTTGCGACTGCGTTTTCTACTAGCGCACCGCCCGGCAGGTCGCAACGGAAAACCGGAGTGCAATGGATGATTGGATGCGCGGCAAATTTTGTAGGGCGGGCACGCCTGTCGTCGAGGCTGCCCGCCGTTGGTTCGAGGCTGGAATAACGCTCGCGGCGCGCACCCCCAACGACGGGGATGGGCGCCCGACAATACCGGTGCGGATGAAAACGTGCAGGGTGCCCCGGCCAATTCAGGAATGCCGGCGGGGTGCGCATCGGTCCCCGACCGGTCATGGTCATCAACGTCGAGAGGATCCGCCACCAGTTCGTCCAGAACCCGTGGTTGAGGTTTGAAAGAACTGACTTCGTAGTCGGGTAAAAAAAGTTGCTAATCCATCAAAGCGGTTGTAGTTGACCAGCGTCTTCAAAATACAGCGATGGGCAACAACAGTCGAATATTCTGAGGTGCGCACATGAGTAATAAGAATCTGTCGGTTAGAGTTGGCGCGCGGGCCGGTTGGCTTTCCGTGTTGGCGTGGGTCATGATGGGCTTCATGGTCGGCAGCTTGCCGGCCAACGCGCAAATTGTCATTTTGAATTACAGTTTCGAAGGCAACACCAATACCGGTGTGGGCTATGGCCCAATTACAGATTGGGGCACCTTCGGTGCCGGTGTTGGCATTAATGCATCAAATGCCCCAGCGGCCAACCGCCCGTTTTTGGGCAGCCTACCCCCGTATCACGGCACGAACGTGGCTTTTATCCAAGGTGTGGGGAGTCTCACGCAGTCCGTCTCCGGTTATGACCCGACCAAGCTGTACACCGTGACCTACTTCGTCAACGAACGAGGGTTGAATAGTTCGACAGCAATGACAAATATTTCTGTCTCGCTGGACGGGGGTAGCACGTACTACACACTTCAGAACGACAGCATTCGCAAGACCGACCGGTTTCGTCGGATCGTGAGCGGACCGCTTGCTGTTTCGGGCGCGACTTCGACGCTGCGAATTAACTCCGGCACTCCCATCGGCGATGCCACGCTGCTGCTCGACGCTGTCAGCATCACCCGCGCGGTACCCGCCGTGCCCGATGGCGGGTTCGAGAGACCCAAGCAACCCAATGACCAATTTGAATTGGGCAACGGCAGTGGTAGTGGCACTTTGGCCGGTTCCCCGTGGACCTTCAGTAGTACCGCCGGCATCGCCGATAACGGCAGCGCATATGGCGCACCCGTGCCGCGGGAGGGATCGCAGGTGGGAATCCTTGCGTCGGACACGGCTTACTTCTACACAGCGGTGAGTAACTTTGAAGCCGGTGTGAGCTATAGCCTGAGCTTTGAAGCGGCCGGGCGCAGTGGTGCTTTCGGGCCGAACAGTTTCCGCGTGCTGCTCGACGACGTACTCCTGTCATTCGGCGGTACCACAACCAACACTCCCGCCCAAGGTAGCTGGACGACCTACACCACCGATAGCTTCACGACCACGGGCGGCGTGTTTACGCTCCGGTTTGAAGGCCTCACCACTGGTGACAAGACGACCTTCATTGACGACATTCGGTTCAACTTCATCGCCGAAGCTGTCCCTGAGCCATCCGCGCTCGCCTTGGTCGGTCTCGGTCTTGCCGGACTCGGCCTGCTGCGCCGGCGGCGGAAGTAGGTCATTGTTTCAACCCGGCAAGATTCGCTTCCCTCCGAAAAGCCATTTCCTACCGGACAGAGGAAGTTCTGGGTGAGGACGGTTTTGGTGTGGGTTTGTTTGCTGGCGATGTTCGCGCTGGGCCAGCGGACGGCGGCGCAGGCGCTGGATGCCTCGATTTCGAATGCCGCCATCCAAGCAGGGGTCAGTCAGGCTTACGGCGGGGGAATCGTTTGGCTCTCGACCAGCGGCGGCACCAACCTGGTCAATAATCACGACAGAGGCCGGCAGATTCAGCAGTCCTACTACGCCGGCAACAGCATCACGGCCAGCAACCAATCGAGTTCGTGGTCGCCCTGGCCGTGGAATCCGATCATGGTGGGCGACTACGCCGGCCATGCATCGCCGGTGCTGGTCTTGGCCAACCACGCCGGCCAAATCTACGTCAAGACCCAACCCTTGCTGTGGGATCGCAACAACCAACTCTCGCAGTCCTACATGGAACAGTGGATTTCGCTCCACCCAACCCTGCCCAACGTCGTGGTCGTGGATAATCGCTTCACCTGTTTTCGGGATCCCAATGATCCGTGGGGCGGCCCCGTCCTCCGCGACCAGGAATTGCCGGCGGTCTATTTTGTCTCCGCCCTGAACACCATCAAGGCCTACACCAACAACCTGCCGTGGGCCGATGAACCGCTGGTCACCATTCCCAACACGCCGGCCAGCGGCTCGTTTCCCTGGGTGCGCTATACCCCAACAGAAGAATGGACCGCTTGCATTAGCACGACCGGTTTTGGCGCGGGGGTTTATACTCCCGTGGCCACAAATTTTCTGGCCGGCAAATACGGCGCAGGCTCCACTTGGAATACCTTTGACAGTTCAACCATGTATATCGCGCCTCTCGGCCGATACGCGTTTGATACGAATTCGGTCTTTTGCTACCGCTACTACCTCATCGTGGGAGATCTTTCGACCATCCGGTCCAACGTCTATACCTTGCATGCGGTGCCCGGCACCCCGCCGCTTCCGCCGACGGGTCTGACAGCCTCCTCGGGCAACAGACAGATCAGCCTGACGTGGAATCCGTCCCCCGACACCACCGCTTACAACATCTACTACTCGACCACCACCGGCGGGCCGTATGCCCTCGTCGCGTCGGTGACGACAACGGATTACACGCATACCGGACTGGCCAACGGCATGAAATACTACTACACGGTCTCCGCGTCCAACTCGGTTGGGGAAGGGGCCATTGCCCCGGAAGTCAGCGCCACGCCGACGAATATTGTCATCATTCCGGTCCCCAATTTCGGGTTCGAGACGCCGGCCATTGCCACCTATCAGTATGCGCCCATTGCCGGCGCGTCGTGGACTTTGACCGGTGGTTCGGGGATCAGCCGGAACGGGAGTGCGTTTACCTCGAAAAACCCGCCCGCGCCCGAAGGCGCGCAAGTCGGCCTTCTCCAAGGCACCGGCGGGACCATCTCCCAACTGCTGACCGGTTTTCCCGTCGCGGCCCGTTGCACGGTGACCTTCGCCGCCGCGCAACGGGTCACCCCCATCAACGGGGGACAAACCTGGGACGTGACCATCAACGGCACCGTGATCGGCAGTTTCGCTCCGCCGCCCGCCGCGACAAACTACGTGGACTACACGGTCACCTTCACGGCCACGGCCGGCAGCAACACGCTGGCGTTTGTCGGCACGAACCTCAACGGCGGCGACAATACCGTCTTCCTCGACGATGTGCGGGTTCACTGCGTCCCCCCGCCGGTCTTGGACACTGATGAGGACGGCCTGCCAGATGAATGGGAAACCGCGAACGGACTCGACCCGAACGATCCGAATGACGCCGATTGGGACGGCGATGGCGACGGTTTCACGAGCCAGCAAGAGTACTGGGCCGGAACGCATCCGATGCATTCCGCGAGCGCCTTGCGGGTTACGGCCCTGCTGATTTCCAACGGCAATTTTCACGTGTGTTTCACGAGCGCGGTTGGTAGATTCTACGATGTGGAGCACAATCTGAATCTGACAGCAACGAATGGCTGGAGTGCGTTCACCAACAATGTTCCCGGCACGGGCGCGCCCGTTGAAGTAGTGGATCCCGGCGTGGGCGCGTTGCCCGGTTGCTTTTACCGCATCCGCCTGGTTCCCCAGTCACCATGACCTGTGAACGGTTTCAATTTCAGGCCGCGCCGTTGCTCCGGCGCGCATGACGACGAAGATC
>CAZEQV010000288.1:0-4868 GCA_964514435.1 uncultured Verrucomicrobiota bacterium | reverse complement strand
GATACGTGCGAAGGTTTTCCAGCGCGAACAGAACATTTTCTTCCGCCGCCGCCGTGGTCCGCGCGGTGGGGTCTTGAAGATGCCCGTAGTTGGTGTCCATCAACATCAGCACCGGGGCCGCCAACGACAACCACGCGCCCAAATGCGGATGCGTCTCCGCGGGGGGCGCGCCGTGCAGCAAGGCCTGCATCGCGCCGCATTGCGAATGACCGCACACCACCACGTCGCGCACGCCGAGCGTTTGCACCGCAAACTCCACCGCCGCCGCCGTGGAGTTGGTCGAACCGGTGGCCGTGACGGGGGGCACGATGTTGCCGACGTTCTTGACCACGAACAAATCGCCGGGCTGGCTCTGGGTGATCAATTCCGCCAAGACCCTGGAATCGGCGCACGTGATGAACAACGTGTGCGGGCTTTGGCCGCGCTCGGCCAACCGATGAAACAATTCCCGGTAACGGCCGAGGTCGTCCCGTTGGAATCGGTGCACGCCGGCGATCAGCTTTTGCATGATCCAAGATTCCGGTTCTTTTGGCGGGACTCGCGCGCGATGCGGGTCTTGTACCGTCGCAGCGCCTGCCGCAGCCGCTGGTCGCCGCCGGCGGCGAGAATGCTCACCGCCAGCAACCCGGCATTCTTGCCATTGCCGATGGCCACCGTCGCGACCGGCACGCCGGCCGGCATCTGGGCGATGGACAACAGGGAATCCAAACCCTTCAAGGCCCGCGATTCAATCGGCACACCGATCACCGGCAAGATGGTGTGACTGGCGGTCATACCGGGAAGATGGGCTGCGCCGCCCGCGCCGGCAATAATCACCTTCAACCCCCGCCGTTCTGCGGTTTCCGCATACCGGGCCATGTCGCGCGGGGTGCGATGCGCGGACACGACACGGAGTTCGTGCGGCACGCCGAATTCCGCGAGCGTCTCCGCCGCTTGTTTCATGGTGGGCAAATCCGAGTCGCTGCCCATGATGATGCCGACCAGAGGTTTTGTTTTTGTCATACGCGGCGCGAGTATGGTCGGAAACCTTTACCGGTGCAAGCAGGCACCCCAACCGGGGTGCCGTTCAAACCTTTGGGCAGTGACCGGATCGGAGGGCGCGCAACCCCGTGGTTTGGGGTGCGCGCCGCGACCGACATTCGATCCACGTCCACGGCAGGAAGCCTACACGACAGGCGTTCCCGCCCTACAAATGACTGCCCAAAACTTCTAGCTGCACCCGTCAAGCTCGTGGCAATCGGGCGCAGGCGGGTGGTGGGGCGGGCACGGTCAGAAGATCGGCCGCACCGTGAACGTGAAATCGGCGCTCACGAAACGCTTCCAAAGCGAATGCAGTCGGCGGCGCGTTGGGCGATGGCGACGGCCTCGTCAACCGTCGCGCCGAGCGCGGTGACATGGCCCATCTTGCGGCCACGCGCGCTTTTGGTCTTTCCGTAGATGTGGACGTGCGCGCCCGGTATGTTCAGGGCCTGGGCCAGTCCGTGCGGCGTGCCGGTGCCCGCGCCGCGGCCGAGCAAATTGACCATCGCCGCAGCCGGGGCGCGCAACGTGGCCGGGCCGAGCGGCCAACCGAGCACGGCGCGCACATGGTTCTCGAATTGCGAACAGACGCACGCTTCGATGGTGTAGTGGCCGGTATTGTGCACACGCGGGGCGATTTCGTTGAGCAACACCCGGCCATCGGCCAGTACGAAAAATTCCAAACCAAAACTCCCGATGCCGTCAATCGCGGTCACGGCGCGTTCGGCAATCTCGGCCAAGCCCGGCACGTGGAGCGGCGCTTTGACGATGTGGCAGATGTGGTCGTGGTTGATGGTCTCGACGACGGGATACCGGACCACTGCGCCGTCCTGACCGCGGGTGATGATGATGGCGAGTTCGCGGCGAAAGGGGCAGAACTCTTCGATGTAGAGCGGGTGCCGGTCGCCGTCGAGCTTGGCCCACGCCGCCGGCAACTCGGCGGCCGTCTGGACGATGGCGTTGCCCTTGCCGTCGTAGCTGAAGCATCGCTTCTTCAACACCGCCGGAAAGCCAAACTGCCGGGCGGCGTCCGGCGTCGGCGCCTCCGCAAACCGCGCCACCGGCAATCCGGCGGCGGCGAAGACGGTTTTCTGCCGGTATTTGTCGCGCACCATCGCCAGCGTTTCGGCCCGCGGCCAGAGGGCCGGCACCGCCGCCAAGGCGGTGGGATTGACGAACTCATTTTCCAAGGTCACCACGTCCACCTGCGCGGCGAGTTGCCGGACCAGGGCGGGGTCGTCCCAGTCGCCGATGATCGCGTGGGTGTCGAGGCTGTGGGCCGGGAAGTCGTCCTGGCGTTCGAGGACGACGATTTCGCAGCCGAGTTGCGTGGCGGCTTGCGCGGTCATTTTGGCGAGTTGTCCCCCGCCGATGATGCCCAAGCGGTGGGAAACGTTGTTCGAGAAATGGCGCATGGATGATCCCGGCGGCCGGCCTAGAAGAACGACCCGATCCAGTTCACGAACCAGATGAACGCGGCGACAAACGCGGTGAAGCCGAACAGCCCGTACCAATCCAGCCGGTAGTCTGAGAGCTTGGCTTCGCCGCGATACAACAAGCCCGGCAAGCGGAGGATGTCCAGCAACAACAGGCGTTTGGAGATGTCATGATCCTTCTTCTCGACGGTGACAGTTTCACCGTCAAGCTCGTCAAGGTCGTCCACGTGATAGCCCTGTTCGCGGAGTTTGTGTTCTTCGCCCAGCGGTGTATCGAGACGCGCATAGAACTCTTTTACGGCATGATCATCATGCTGCTTGGTGAACAACGACACCAACACGATTGTGGCCAGTCCCGGCAACAGATACATCGGATTCTTGAGTTCCACCGGCAAGCTGGCGCCTTTGCCGGTGGCAATGACGATTTCGTGGCCGATCTTGGCGTACAACACGCAAATCCATTCTGCGATCTGGCGCAAGCCCACCGGCAGCGAGGCCAGCCCGTCCGGTGTGTTCTTGTTGAGGATGAAAAACAGCGGGAACATCACCGCCACCGAGGCAATGGCACCGGCCCGCGTCGTGCGTCGCCACACCAACGCCACCAAAATGGCCACACCGGTCAAGCTCCCGAACGGTTCCACGATGGTGGCAAACCGCACCAGACTCTCGACGCTGGCGGCGACGAACCAGCCGGCCGCGACGCCCAACACCGCAAAGATGCGCGCCATCTTCAGGTAATGGGAGGGGGAGCCGTTCTTGACGAGGTATTCCTCGTAGATGTTTTTCACCACCATGCCGGCAAAACCAATCATCATGGAATCCAAGGACGACATCACCGCCGCCAGCATCGAAGCGACCATCAAGCCGCGCAGCACCACCGGCAGCAAATCACCCGATGCCACGGCAAACACTTTGTCGGGTGCATCCCGCAACATTTCGTTGCCGGCGTAGAGCGCCATCGCGAACAGTCCCACCAATCCCCATCCCAGCGTGCAAAACCGCTTGATGATCAATCCAAACACCGTGGACCGCGCGGCCATTTCATTCTTCGCCGCCGGTGCGCCCCCGCCGGTGCTGACGGTGGCCGAGAACAAAATGCCGATCATGAACCAGAAGATCCACCAGAAGCCAAACCCGCTGCCGCCTTCCGTGGAAATCAACGTGGTGAACTTGTCGGCGATGCCGGCATCGAGCGCCTCAATTCCACCAGCCTTGGAAATGGCGAAGGGGATTAACATGAACGACAGCAACACAATCATCAGTCCCTGCGCCACGTCGGTTGCATACGCCGCGATCACACCGCCCATCAACGTGTAGATCACGGTGGGAACCACGATGATCAGAATCGCCCACGTCCCCGAGATGGCTCCGCCCGTCATCACTTCCACCACGATTGCGGCCGACTTCACGCCGAAACCCATTGAGATCGGTGTGCCGATGATGGCCACCATCTTGAAGATCACGGCCATCAACCGGCCAAAACGGTGATGCACCAAGTCCACCAACGTCACAATGCGCAACCGCCGCAGAACGGGCGGATACATCCAGAAAAACGGCGTGATCAACATCCAAGTCAGGCTCAGCCACATGCCGGACAGGCCTTCCTTGAACGACGCGCTGGCCACGGCCATGGGATGATTGGCGTTCGTTCCCCCCGCGAACGTTTGCGCCATCATCATCAACTTGCCCATCTTGCGTTTTCCCAGCAGGAACCCGCCGCAGTCCTTGATCTGGCGCATCGCCCAGAACGCAATGGCAAACATGGCCGCGCCATAGATGCCGATGACGATCCAGTCGCCGGTATCCAATGTAATGGTTGCAGCTAGTTTCATGACTGGTTCTCCCACGCCACGACCGCCATTTGCCGGGCGAGTTCAGAAATCTTGACCTCGTGGAATCCGTCCACGCCGGTACGAACGGTGTCGCGCATCGGTCGCGTCCACTTCTCCGGCAGCGCCCGGACACCGTGTTTGACGCCCCACAAACCGCCGCAGGTCGCGCCGTTGCACATCCCCGCGCACTCGCAGCCGTTGCCCGTCGTCCCGAGGTTGCCGTCGCAGTCGCTGTAGCCCGCGGCGCAAACGCAGACGTTGTCCTGGCGACAGGTCGCGTTCGTCCCGCACCCCCCGGCCGGACACCCGCTCGCGCTCACGGGCACGCACTGGCCCGTGGCCTGGTTGCAGGTGAACCCGGCGCCGCAGGCCGGGCACTGTTTTTGCTCCTCGCTGCAGCCGGCGAGCGCCCAAAGGCCGATCGTCGTCGCGAGCACTGCCGGGATCCGCGCAAACCTCATGCTTCTTCGCTCCAGCTGGGGGTGGTCGGAGATCTTCCGTCCGCGGATCGTTGATCGCATGGATCGCCGGGTCAAGCGCGGTCGCGCGGCCGACCCTCGCGCGACGGGCGCCTGGCGCG
>CAZEQV010000287.1:0-4877 GCA_964514435.1 uncultured Verrucomicrobiota bacterium | reverse complement strand
CGCAATTGAGCGTCGCGCGCCCATGCGCCTTGCTGGGGCTGGCGCGCAGCACGTATTACTATCAACCGGCCCTGGTGCCGGCGGAAGAGTTGGCGTTGCGGATGGCGTTGGATCGGGCCTACACGCGCTGGCCGTTCTACGGGAGTCGGCGGCTGACGTGGGTGCTGCGCCAGGAAGGCTTCGCGGTGGGGCGCAAGCGGGTGCAAGGGTTGATGCGCGCCTTGGGCTTGGAAGCGATCTACCCGAAGCCGCGCCTGAGCGTGCCCGGTGCGAGTGCGCCGAAATACCCGTATTTATTGCGTGGCTTGACGATGGAGCGGCCCAACCAGATGTGGGCCGTGGACATCACGTATGTGCCGTTGGCGCGGGGTTGGATGTACTTGGTGGCGTTGCTGGACTGGTACAGTCGGTACGTGTTGGCGTGGCGGTTGTCGAACACGTTGGACACCGCGTTTTGTCTAGCGGCGTTGGACGAGGCGCTGGCGCGGCACGGCGCACCGCAGATTAACAACAACGACCAAGGCGCGCAATTCACCAGTCGGGAGTATGTGCAACGGCTGGAGGCCCACAGCATCCAGATCAGTTGGGATGGGCGCGGTCGGGTCTACGACAACATCTTCGTGCAACGGCTCTGGCGGACGGTGAAGTACGAATACCTGTATCTGCAGGAACAGGCAGACGGGAGGCAACTGACGAAGGGCTAGAGCGAGTACTGGCGGTTCTACAACGAAGAGCGACCGCATCAGGCGCTGAAGAATCGCACCCCGGCGGAGGTGTATCGGGGCTGACCGCCGCCGCCCTCTCCCCCCCCGGGGCGGCGGGCGGGCGGGCGGAACGACAACGACACCCCCA
Organism: uncultured Verrucomicrobiota bacterium; assembly: GCA_964514435.1. GTDB lineage: Bacteria > Verrucomicrobiota > Verrucomicrobiia > Palsa-1439 > Palsa-1439 > CAZEQV01. The sequence goes on along the minus strand of CAZEQV010000287.1, from coordinate 4,025 downwards.
ATCAATCGAGAAACCCAAACCCCAAACAACCAACCAAAACAGACTGGCAAAACCATCTAACAACGACTAAAAAACTGTCCAACTGAAGGGATCCACCTCAGACTTCCTTGCTTGTGAGGCAACCAGTCTTTCATTCCGGGCACAAACGATGCTCATATCAGAGCTGCATGTGTACTCGTCGCAACCTGAAAACCCGGTGCCTCGGCTTTACCTTGGTGGAAATTATGATCGTCGTGGCCATCATTGGACTGCTGTCATCGCTGGCCGTGCCCGCTTTCGCCAAAGCCCGAAAGACCGCCCTCACACAACGTTGCATCCAAAACCAAAAAGCCATCTACCAGGCCGTGATCCGCTACGAGATGGACTATGGCATCCTTCTGCGCCCTCTCGCCAACAACGGCGTTCAACTCCGCAACACGCTGCTGGCCTCCGCGTACGTCAACATAAGACAACCATTCGACTGCCCCATTTCACAGGTCAAAGACTACGATGACTATCACCTCATCTACACGGGCAACACGTTCATCACCACTTCCTGCACCATGCTGCCTACCGAACACGTTCTGCCCTGACCTTGCCGGCCAGTCTCGAAACGTCCCTTCGCCTCACCCAACCGGCTGTCTCCGTCAACGCATTAGCCGTCCCACACGCCACGCCGAACCTCACCGCCTCCGCCAAAGTCCTGCCCTGACTCAATCTCACCGCCATCCCGGCCAACATCGCATCCCCTGAGCCAATCGGATTTACAGCGCGAATCTTCGGCGGCAGAAACTGCCACACCTGTTGAGACTCACACGCCACAACTCCATCAGCGCCATCCGTCATGATTGTGGCACGCACGCCCCGTGCCGCCAACTTGTCCATCGCTTTGCGCCAAGTGGTCATTCCGGTTGCCGCCAACAGCTCTGCCCGGTTCACCTTCACCACCGACGGAGACTCGCCAGCCGCCTCCATCAAGACCTCCCCTTGCGCGTCCACCAATATCACCTTGCCGGCTCGATTCGCCTCCCTCACCAAGCTCGCATAAAACCCGACGCCGCACCCGGCCGGCACCGAACCGGTCAACACAACCAGTCCGGCCCCTCGCACCCCTTGCCGGTAAGCTTGCCGGACAGACTCAAGCTCACGGCGCGAAACGCCCCCGCATTCCTCCACCAATTCCGTGACCTGACCGGGCGTAACCAGCGTCTGGCAAACCCGTGTTTCTGACCGGACTTTCACCACCCGAGCCGCTATCCCCTGCTCTTTCAGGCCATGACTCAATAACGCACCCCGGTAGCCTCCCGCCACGGTCAACAACCTCGCAAGCCCACCCAGTTGACCGATGACACGCGCCACATTCACGCCCTTGCCCGATGCCGATTCCACAACCCGCCGGGCACGATTCACGCCACCGCCCTGGATAGCGTCAAACCAAAGCGTCCTCTGCCACGCGGGAGACAAGCCGACAACCAGAATCATCGCTCCAAGCTCCCCTCGAACAACATCGTCCACTCATCCACACGACGCCACCGGGCATCCCTGGTAAATCGCCACGCCTCTGCAAGCGTACCGGCACCTTGCCCCATCACCGCGCTGCTCGCCTCGCGTCCACCGATGACCAACGGCGCATAGAACATCATCACCCGATCCACCAATCCTTCTTCCAACAACGCACCGAGAAAGTCTCCGCCGCCTTCCATCAACACACTGGTGATTTCCATGTCCCCCAACGCCCGCATCATCGCCGGCAACCTCACATGGCCGGCATCCGCCTCCACCACCAGCACCGTGACGCCTTGGAGCGCCAAATCTCGCCGCCACGACAACGATGACCTCTTGGTCGTAACCGCGATCGTGCGGTTACGCCACCGGTCCGTGAACAATTTGGCCGTCTTGGAACACCGTCCCCGCCCGTCCACCACCACGCGCCAAGGTTGCCGGCCCCGCACACCATGACGAAGAGTCAACGAAGGATCATCACGCCGCACAGTGCCGGCCGCCACCATCACCGCGTCCACCCTCGCGCGCACCTTGTGACCTTCCCGGCGCGCCGCGACGCTGGTGATCCACTGCGAATCGCCGCAGCGCGTCGCAATCTTGCCGTCCAGACTCATCGCGCATTTGGCCACCAACCACGGCATGCCGGTCGTGATCCATTTGTTGAACACCACATTCATCGCCGCCGACTCATGCGCCAGAAGTCCCGAATCCACCCGCACACCTGCCCGTCGCAAAATCTTCAAACCGCGCCCGGCATGGTTTGGATTCGGATCGGTGGCCGCCACCACCACGCGACGAATTCCCGCCGCCACGATCGCATTCGTGCAGGGCGGAGTGCGGCCGTGAGTGGAACACGGCTCAAGCGTCACATACAATGTCGCCCCGGCGAGGTTCCGGCGGCCGGCCGCGCGCATGGCCTCGATCTCCGCATGCGCGGCGCCGGCCACGCGATGCCAGCCTTCGCCGATCACCTTGCCGGCTCGCACCACCACTGCGCCCACTACCGGATTCGGGCTTGTGTGACCGACGCCACGTTTGGCCAACGCCAACGCGCGCCGCATGAATGTCTCGTCATGAAGAGAAAAGTTCACGCGGTCGAGATTACCAAACTGCCCGTCGTTTCTCACTACCGCTCGCGCTCGTATTCTTCATTGCTGATTGGATCCACGCGAACGTTGTCGAACATATACACACCGGGCGGGTAATAGGCGTACAACATCACTCTCATCTCGGTCACCGCCGGCCTGAACTTGGTGGGATGAAACACTTCCGACACCGTGGCCCATTCCCCCTTTGGTTTGCAGTGCACGACCTTTTCGTACAACCGGCGTTTCTCGCCGCGCAACATTCCGTAGCCGCGCACCCACACTTTGGACCCACCGGATGACTTCAAGTCGAACGTCACCCGGTAGGCCTGCCCGGACTTGATGGCGAATGCGTTCGAGTAAAAGGACAGACCGTAGGTTTCCGCGATGGCGTCACCGGCCGCGTTGGGAATGTTCCATTCGTTGGTCTTGCCGGTCTTTTCCCATTGCGCCACCATCGCCTTCTCGGATACGCGCGTGTCCATGCGAATGACCTTGCCCCTGCCGGGTTCGTCCACCCACTGCACGCCCAACCCGTCCGGCTTCTCCCAAAACAGCGGCTGGCCGGCCACGGCGGGGTCGGCTTTCTCAAAATCGCCGTTGATGACCAGCAGGGGTCCCGCCGCCCACGCGCCGGCGGCCATCAACACGACCGGCAGGATGCTGTCCAATCTCATTCGCCCTTCCGTTCCGCCAGCGCCCGGAAGTATTCGCCCACCATTTCTTCGTAACCACGCGGGACGCCGTCCTGAATGCCCACGTTGATCTCGTCGCGCATCCATTCCGGCAACTTCACCCGCTCCCGATGCAAGCCGGTTTCCTGACGTGCCGTCTGGCGCGCATCCCGCAGCGCGTCCATGATGGCGCTGTAACTTTGTCGCACACCCACGCCGTCCCGTCGCCGGGCCGTCTCCTCGAATCGTTTCATCTGCGCGATGGACTGTTCCAGATCGCCGGTCGAAACATGGAGAGCGCGCAGTTTCATCGCCAATGCTTCCGCTTCCTGCCGAATCTTCGCCTGTTGTTCGGCCAAACGCGGGGCGTCCTGCTGACTGGGCGGCGGCGTCGGGCCGCGCAGACCTTCCGCGTCGAATCCGGCCAGCTTGCCGCCCCCGGTGGCGCCGCCTTGATTTTCCTTCGAGGAATCCTCCACGCTTCCCTGTTCAAACGGGCTGGGAGAAAGTCGCGTCGGCGTCTCCATGCCCTTCTTTCCTTCTGCGGTTTCCTCCACCATCTGCCCGCTGCTGCGGCCCGTGCGTCCCTCGCCGGCGCGGCCGCCGATCTCTTGTTCGTTGGGCAGTTGATTGCCGGTCACGCCCTTGGCGCTCATGCTGGAAATCGGGCCGTCGCTCGCGCCCCAGCCGGCGCCTTTGTCAATCGAGTCCAGCCAGGGGCTGGAGACATCCTCGACGTCCTCCCCCATCTCCCGCCGGATCCTCGCCAGGAGCGCTGCGAGGC
>CAZEQV010000286.1:2261-4883 GCA_964514435.1 uncultured Verrucomicrobiota bacterium | reverse complement strand
TTTGATGATCAACATGTGACCGACGATCGCTGTCCCCGCAACGTGACCGGCGCGGATGAGGTGGACGAGTTTCCCGACGGCAAGATTCGGGATCGCGGTTGTGCGCGGGCGATTACGGATGTCGTGGATTGAACTACGGTGGCGTGGTAGTGTCCGCGCGTGAACGTGGTGCTCTTGGAACCAGAGATTCCGCCCAATACCGGCAACGTGGCGCGGTTGTGCGCGGTGGCGGATGCCCATTTGCATCTGGTGGGACCGTTGGGATTTCGTTTGGACGACAAGGCATTGAAGCGGGCCGGCATGGATTACTGGGAGCATGTGAAATGGACGTACTGGGATTCTTGGGAAGCTTTCACGGGCAGGGCCGGCAGGGAGGCCCGGTTCTGGTTTGTGGAAAACAAGACGCAGCGTCTGTACACGCAGGTCCGGTACGGCGAAGGTGATTATCTGGTGTTTGGACGGGAAACGGTTGGCGTGCCGGAATCGCTCCTGGAGGCGAACTGGGAGAGGGTCATTGCCGTGCCGCAGTTCAACGCGCAAGCGCGGAGCCTCAATCTGTCGAACTGTGTGGCGATTGTCTTGTACGAAGCGTTGCGGCAGGTGAGAGGATTTTGAGGGCTATTTGCTGCCGGGCACGGCTTTCTTGATGGTGTCGAAAAGCCCCTTGCCGGTCTCGGTCACCGCGTCGGTTGCGCCCTTGACGCTCTTGCTCAATTCCTTCAAATCCACGCCCAAGTCCGGGATTCCGGCTTGGCGGATGACGGTCATCAGGACGAGCTTGGTGATGTCGGTGGAGTGGGAAATGTTCTCGTAGGTAAGATCGAGGTTGAGGTTCGTGGTTTTCGTCGTGGGCGTGGCTTTGGTGTAGTCGCTGTAGGTGACTTTGCCGATGTGAATCTTCACCAGGTCTATTTGGTACTTGGCCGATGATTCCCCGGTCTTTTTGTCAGATTTGTCGGAGGACTCAAAGACGCCTTTGAGCTTCTGAACGTTGGATTCGCCCTGAGCGTTCTTGACGATATTGATTTGCTCCAAATTGATGCGGACCTCTTGGAGGTGCGGTTCGACTTTCAGCATGGAACCCAGCCGGTAATCCACGAAGAATGATGGCAAGCTAACAAAGAGCTTTTCCGTGAACCCGTCGGGATTCAAGAGTTTCATGTCTTTGACCTCCACCGTGCTGCGGAAGGGCTGAACCTTGACCGAGCCAATTTCCATCGGGAAACCGGTCATGGCCCTGACGCCAACCTCGACCGATTTGCGGGCGATGAAGTTGCGCGCGAGGAAAAGCACAGCTAATCCGACTACAATGACAATGAGAACGATCTTCAGAATGCGTTTCATGCTTTTCTTTTATCCGCATTGAACGGCACAATCAAGCCATGCCGTGGCTCGGTTCTCATATGTCCATTTCCGGCGGGGTGGATGGCGCGCTCGAACGCGGCGCGTCCATTGGTTGTGAATCCGTCCAGATTTTCCTGAAGAGCAACATGCAATGGACCGGCAAGCCCATTTCCGACGAGGAAGCAGCGAGATTCCGCCACGGACTGAAGCGTACCGCCATCCGGTTGGTGTTCGCGCACTCCTGCTACTTGGTGAACCTGGGAGCGACGGACCCGGCGACGTTGAAAAAGTCCATCGCGGCCATGGTGGACGAAATCGAGCGAGCCGGTAAGATTGGCGTGCCCTTCATTGTGATGCATCCCGGTTCGCATCTGGGAGCTGGTGAAGCAGCCGGCTTGAAACGGGTTGCCAAGAGTCTGGATCAAGTGTTTGCGCGCGCCGGTGCTAAGAATGTCGGCATCGCGTTGGAGACAACAGCCGGGCAGGGCACCAATCTCGGTCATCGGCTTGAACACCTTTCGGACATCATCGGTATGGTGACATCACCGGCTCGCGTGGGAGTTTGCGTGGACACGTGCCATGTCTTTGCGGCCGGCTATGACATTCGTACCGTCGAGGGCTACGGACAACTTGTCGGTGACATTATCCGAACGGTGGGGTTGGAGCGGGTCTGGGCGTATCACCTGAATGATTCGAAAACGCCGTTAGGCTCACGAGTGGACCGGCACGCTCACATTGGCAAGGGACACATCGGGCTGGATGGTTTCCGCCATGTGCTGCGCGACAAGCGGTGGCGCAAGCTGCCGATGGTTCTGGAGACACCCAAGAGCGACGACATGCACGAGGATGTCGAGAATCTGCGCGTGTTGCGGCGTTTGTTGTCAATGCGGCCAGCGGCTGGGCTTCGGGGGCGTGCGCAGGAGGGAGTTTAGTTTGTGACCAGATGGCACTGCATCAAGCTAGGATCACAGTGCATTGCGGATAGTCCGCGTTCACCACGGTTCGCCGATCAAGGCCACGACTTGCCTGGCTATGTCTTCCGCCACCAGCGGCAAGACCTGCATTTCCGCCGACTGTTGATCGGAACCCACAAAGACATCGGCTTGACCGGTCACGTTGGTGGGTTTCAGCACGACCGTGCCGGTGCGCCGGTCGGTGGCCTGCACTTTGACTGTGATGTGAATCCGGTATTCACGCGGTGTGTTGCTGTCGCCGCGCTCAAACCGCATCGCCGACCGCGAGTAACGGGTGATTTGACCGGTCAGAACAACATCGGCG
>CAZEQV010000286.1:0-2251 GCA_964514435.1 uncultured Verrucomicrobiota bacterium | reverse complement strand
CATCGGCGTCTTCACTTCGTTCGATCCGAAGCCCACCATCCGTCTGGAAATATCGGATAACGGCCCCTGTAATTTGCCCCTCCATTTGGGGAATCAACGTGTTGTTGCGAAACATGGGAACCGCGATGGAGGCAAATCCTGTTGGCGCGGTGGTTCCCAGTTTGTACCCGGCGCAGCCGAGGTGAAGCAAACAGATGGACAATGCCAGCGCCAGCGTACCGGGCACGGTGGTGATGAGTCGCACAGTCATGGTGTGGCGGTGGTCGGAGGAGGCGCAGCAGGTGTGAGGGCCACGATTTTGGCTTGCGCTCGGTCGGCCCATTCCGACTGTGGATTCTGCTCCAGGACTTCGTTGTAGTAAATGAGCGCCGCTGTGGCATTGCGACGCTTCTCGTAGTAATGGCCGATTTCAAAAAGCCCGCGTGATTGGTCCGACTTCAATGCGTCCCGGTATTGTTCGGCCAATGTCGCTTTTTCACTGGACGGATAGCGCACGATGTATTCGGTGAAAGCGGCGATTGCCTGATTGGCGGCGTTTTGGTCGTACTCGGCCCGGGCGGCCTGTTTCCGGTAGGCCAAGCCGATTTGGAACTGCGCGATCTCGGCCAGTTCGTGCTTGGGATATCGTTCCAGGAGTTTCTCATAAGCATTCACGGCCATGACGTATTCCTTCTGCTTCTCATAGGTCAGGCCAATATGAAACAGTGATGGCGGCCCCACTTCACTGAACGGGGCGTTTTTCAGGACTTGTTGAAATATCTCGATGGCTTTCTCGTATGACGGAAACGTGCGGATGCCCATGGCCTTGTCGCGTTCGCCCGCCATGAAGAGGTTGCCAGCTTCAAACTGGTACCGAATTGCTTTGTCGAACAAATCGCTGCCGGGATGACGGGTGATAAGGTTCTGACACTCGCGGAACGACTTGTAGTGATAGCCCCGGGCCGTGTAGCACTCCGCCAATCCCAGGCGAGCTTCGGCGGCGAACATCGAAGTAGGCCACCGCTTGAGCAATCGCCGGTAACCCGATGCCGCCGAACCGTATTCACCCTTGTTCTGAAGTTGCCGGCAAATATCAAGCTGCTCCTTGGGTGTGTTTCCCCACGTGACGCCGGTGGATTCATAACTCCAACCTTCGCCCCGCCGCCAGACCAGGGGCGCCGGGCAGTTGACCGGGTTGAAGATGCCGATGATAACAGCCGCCGCTACGAGGCAAAGAGTGAGACGTTTCATGTAATGCCGGCACCCTACTAAAAGCCGGTTGCCAGCGTCAAGGCTGCCGGATTCATCGAACCGCTCGGAAATGACAGCTTGAGTGCCGCATTCCGACCGTTTAGTTTCTGAGCTGCAAGCGGAGCCAACCACAGTGAAAAAACGCAGCGCCAAAATCCAACGAACCACAGCAGAAACTCAGATCAATCTGGCCCTGACGATTGACGGCACCGGCGCGTCACGCGTGGCCACCGGCGTGCCGTTCTTCGACCACATGCTCACGTTGCTGGCGAAACATTCGCTCTGTGATTTGACGGTCAACGCCACCGGCGATCTCGCGGTGGATACCCATCACACCGTGGAAGACGTGGGCATTGCGCTGGGGCAGGCGTTTCTTCAGGCGTTGGGCGACAAACGGGGCATCAGCCGGTATGGTTGGGCGTTGGTGCCGATGGATGAGACGCTGGCCCAATGCCGGGTGGCGTTGGATTTCAGCAATCGTCCCTATTTGGTGTTCGCCTGTCCGGGCTGGAAGCAGATTGCCCATGTCGAGTTGGGGAAGGGCAGGGCGTTCCGGGTCGGGCTGACGCGCGAGTTTTTGCAGGGCTTCGCCAACGAAGCGCGCTGCAACCTGCATGTGGATGTCTTGCGGGGCGAAGAACCGCATCACGTTGTGGAAGTGATATTCAAGTCATTGGCCCGAGCCTTGGATCAAGCTTGCCGCCGGGATCCAAGAGTAAAAGGTCTGCCCAGCACGAAGGGCCGACTGTAACGAACCGGTCGGGTTTGCCGCGCCCGGCCCCTTTCGCCGCGGAGGGGTTGCGGGACGTGGTATAGTCGGGGCATGACTGCGGCTGATTGGGCCGGGCTGGATGACAACGCTTTGTTGGAGATGAAAATCTCCTCGCTCGGCCTGGCTTTGGCTGGCTCGGAACTGGAACCGCTGATCCAACAATTTCAAACGGAGTTGGCCGGCAAGGGACTGGCTTTTCAACCGCATTGTTTCATCGGTGATGAATGATTTGTGCCGGTTGGGATACCG
>CAZEQV010000285.1:3019-4930 GCA_964514435.1 uncultured Verrucomicrobiota bacterium | reverse complement strand
ACGCGATTGGCGGGGTTCGTGGTCAGAATCGTGCGGTAATTACACGCTTGCACAGCGTCGTCCGCCGCGCCAGTGCTTTCGGGTAGCCGGATTTGCCAGCCGGGGAATTTGCGGAGATTCAATTTGTCGTGCAACGCCGCCAAGCGCGCCGCCTCCGCATCCGGCGGCTTGGAAACGGGCTTCATGAACACGATGCCGGCGTGCGGCTCACCGAACTCGTCGCGCGACTCGCGTCCGACGCGATACGGCACCTTGGCCAGCGCCGCCAGATCGCCCTCGTACGTGCAGTCGGCAAAGATTTTCCCGCGCAACACGCGCTTCTCGGTTCCTTGAAACGCGCGGATTGTGACCGACTTCACCAGCGCGCCCTCGCCCTCCACCGCCACGGGAACAAAACCTTTCAGCACCGTGATTCTTTTTTCCCGCGCCACGAGATCGGTGAAAATCTTTTCCGCCACGCGCGGTTCATAACGTCCATTGGTGTGCCCGCTCGCGCCGGGCAGCGCGTCGCGATATTGCGGCGAGTTCTCGCCGTAGGTCGCGCGGTAGTAATTGAAGAACGACTGGCGGACCTCATCATAAATCGGCGAGCGTTTGCCTTCCCATTGCGTGTCCCAGACGCCGAGACCGCTCGACATGATCCCGCCGAGGTGATCGTGTCGGTTCACGAGCAGCACGGACAATCCTTGGCGCGCGGCCCGCATCGCGCAAGCGATGCCGCCCGGCGTGCCACCGATGACGACAAGGTCGGCGCTTTGTATTTTTGCGTCAGCCCCGTGCAAATAAACCGGTGTAGCCAGCAGGAGCAAGGCGACAGTAAGAACGGCGTTCATTTGCAAAAAGCTGTAACAATTGTTGCACTCATTTGCAAAGCGGCGGCGCGTGTCGGGGCGGTGCGCTGTCATAGTTTCGTCTCCAAGACCCAGATGGCGGCGGGGCCGTCTTTGCGGCCGTGATAGTAAAAGAGCAACGCGCGACGGTTTTCCATCGGCACCAGCCAGCCGTAACCGTAATCGTTGTTGGTCTTGACGCTCTGTTTGGGAAGCTCGACCAGCGTGCGTTCGTGCGTGAATTTCAACGTCGCCGGATCGCCCCGCCAGAGTTGCGCTGCGCCCATCGTGCCGCGCTCGAAGGTGACAGCGAGCAGTTCGTTGGGCCGATGCGGGTTGATCATCGCAAACGGATGCGCCAGCGCGCGCGTGCCGGGCAGAATGACGCCGATGTTGGGCGACTCAAACCGCCACGTCTTGCCCCAGTCGTCCGAGATGGCGATGAACTGCTGCGTCGCGTGATTGCCCCGACGACGAATGAACACCAGCAACCGGTTGTCGTGTCGCACGAGCACCGGTTCCACGCCGTCTTCCCGCGTCACCAAGACCGGCTCACCCCACGTCAAGCCGTCGTCCTCGGAAATGGCGCGCCAGATACCGCGCGTGTGAGGCTGGCAACCGTCGCGGTAATGCCCGACTGCCATCAGCCGTTTGCCGGGCAACTGCACGATATGTCCCGTGGACGAACCGGCCTTGTTCGGGCCGAGCGCGCTTGTGTCCACTGGTTTCCACGTGCGCCCGTTGTCGGTGGAACGCCAACCAAAAATGTGGCACGAGTTCGGCGAGTAGCCATGCGAGAGCAACAGCACCGCGCCGTCGTGCGCGATGCCGAGCGCCATGTTGCCGCTGGCGCCGTAGTCCTTGTCCCTGCCGAATTCCTTGAGGATCTTCGGCGCGGAAAATGTTTTACCGCCGTCGGTGGACACCGACACGGCCGGACAGTTTTCACCGGGATGTTTCCGTCCCATGAGAAAGCCCAAAACGATTGTGCCGTCGGCGGTGCGCACGGCCTTCGGCCAGCCGAGGTGATGGAAACGCGGATTGTCCGGCGACGCCACGGCCACGCGAGCCGGCGTGCCGT
>CAZEQV010000285.1:0-2919 GCA_964514435.1 uncultured Verrucomicrobiota bacterium | reverse complement strand
GACGCCCGAACTGAGCGACACTTCAATGGGTTGAGCCGCCGCGCTGGAAATGATGTTGTCGCGCACAACAGCGTTTTTTGTCGAGCGGATGGACAGCGCGGCACGTGGCGCGGCTTCGATCCGATTGCCGGTGATGAGGAGATTCTCGTGCACGTCGGGATATTGTTTTTTGCGGCCGGCGCTGACCGAAATGGCGGGGCTGATGTGACGAAAGACGTTGTTGCGAATCGTCACGTTGCGCGCCGCGATGCTCTCGTGATCCACATCGGCATCACAGGTGATCCAGATGCCCGCGCCGTGGATGCGCTCGAACGCGCAGTTCTCGACCACCGCGTTGCGCGTTTTCAGCCGCAGGCCGCAGCCGCGGCCTCCGCGCACAACGCAGTTGCGAATGAGACATTCGGGAATCTCCGCTGTGTTGGCGACGATGCTGCCGGCCTGCACGAACTCCGGCAGGTCGCGGTCGAGTCGGAGCCGTTTCAACGCGACACCTTTCACGTCAACGGTCGTCGTTTCGACGATTCGCGCCGTAAAAACCGGCGCGAGCGGATTGTCCGTCGCGCCGAACTCCAGCGTTTCGCCGGGCCGATGCGAGTTTCGGGCAGTGGGAGCAAAATCGTCTTGGAGGAACGGCGTGTCGAAGATGCTTTTCCAACCGCGTATGACGATGGTGCGGTCGTCAAGACGCTCCTGCACCATCGCATACATCCCGTGAACATTGATGGCATCATCGCCCATGCCCTCGAACTCGCAATCGGTGTATTCGACGCGCTGGCGCACCATGTTGCAGTGCGTGGCGTCCACCGTGCTCGACATCCAGCGGCCGGAACCGGGTTTGGTGATGACCCGGCAATTGTGCAAGCTGACGCGGTCGCACGTGTTCATGGCAAACCCCATGCCGGGCGTGGCGAAAACGCTGACATTCTCAAACCGCACGTGGCCACAGCCGAATGGCCGGAACGCGCCGCCGCCGCGCACACGATACAACGCAAGCAGGTAGCTGCCGATAGTGGGAATCCGTCGTTGTTTCCGGGAGCGGAGCGTCTCCGGTTTCGGCGTGATGTAAATTCGCAGGCGGTTTGGCCCGATGACCTCCGCCTTCTTGCTGTAGGCTTTCTGGGTGAGCTGGTAATAATCCGGATGATCCGACCCCAACGGAATGCGCCGCTCCGGGTCAAAGGCGATGAGCGACTCCACCGGCGAGTCGCCGCGCAACGGGTGCGGCGGCACAATCTCGATGTCAATCGAGTCGTCGCGCGCCGACACGACGCGGCCCGCAGTGAACGGCAACGGATCCCAATCCACCTCGAAGCCGCTCACCGCGACCTCGCCGCAGTTCTCGAAGTGGAAAAGTGTTTTGTGGCCGTTGCCAATCAGCGTGACCTGTTCGCCGCGCACGGTGATTTCCGGCATATCTCTGAACTCCACCAGCCCTTCCGATTTCGCGCTTTCGACCCGGAAATGATAGACGCCGGGTGGGAAAACCAGACACGGACGCTTCGCCTTGCGACAAGCGGCCACGGCAGCCCGCACCGCCGGCCCGTCGTCGCGGCCATCATCGGGCACCGCGCCGAAATCGAGAACCGAGAGGCGCGTCTTTCCCTGATCCTGGCCCGCAGGCGCAAACGGCAGATGATCAAAATCCAGCACTTGATGCCAGAGGGCAACGCCGGTCCATTTGTTGGAGTTGACGATGCCGATGTGGCGGCAGGCGAGGTGAAGTTGTTTCCCGCGCCAGAGAATCGCGGGATAATCGAACCAGTGCGAACCATCTTTGGATTCGAGAATGGTCTGCGGTTCCGACCAACTGCGGCCTGCGTCGCGGCTGGTGCGATAGGCGAGACGAGTGCGATGGCCGCCCAGTCGTTCGACGCCCATCGCCACGCGCGGATTGTGAAGCAACAGGAGAATGTCGCTGTCGGGAATCTTCGTGAGCACCGGCGGCGCGATGGGATTGGGCACCGGAGACCGAATCAGCGCGCTCCAGGTTGCGCCGAAATCTTCCGAGCGGCTCTCCCAGAGAAATCCCGTCGAGGTGCGCCCCAACATGAGCAACCGGCCCGGCGCATACTCCACGACCGACGGTTCCCAGAATCCCCATTCGATGTCACGGTAGGGATTCTCCGTCACGGTCAATGTTCCCGTGCGCGGCGACCGTTGCCATGTGTTGCCGTGGTCGTCGGAATACACGACGTACACGCCGTGCTGGCCGCCTTGTTTGCGGACGTCCTGCTTGAGCATGCAGTGCAACAACGCCAGAACCCGCCCGTTTGAGGGCGTGTAGCATTTGTCCCACGGTCCGGTCGTGTACGGCCACGAATCATCGCTGATGCGGATCGGCTCCGACCAACTGCGGCCTTCATCGGCGGAGCGGCGGAACATTTTGAACGCGCCTCGTTTGGGCAACAGCGATGTGTGCGTCAGGCCGATGTCGCCATTGGCCATTCGTGTCAACGACGGCTGAAACAGCGACCGTTCGGGATCGCGGAACAACGTGCGCGGTTCGCTCCATGTCTTGCCGCCGTCTGCGGAGCGAATCTCGCGAATGACGCCGAGCGCCCAGTCGCCCGTGCCGGTCTGCGCGCCGTAAAGCATGAGGATCTCGCCGTTGTTCAGCGTGATCATGGAAGCTTCTCCGTTGCGCGGGAACTCGGCGCTGGACGGAACGATGACGCGGCCCGGCACGGCGGCGGTCGCAACGGTCGCGCACAGCGAGAGGGTTTCCGCACCGGCGGCGTGCAGCGCCGCCAACGGCGCCAGCAGCAGGGCGGTGAGGGTGAGGGCTTGCGTTGTTCTGTTCATGGCTATCTCTCCCGGGGTGTTTGAGTCTTGATCGTCTCAGGGCTTTCTCGCACCTCGACCAGCCGGGTTTGATAGAGACGCGCGTCGCTGAAGATTTGGGTCCAGCGGGCATCGTCC
>CAZEQV010000284.1:3062-4956 GCA_964514435.1 uncultured Verrucomicrobiota bacterium | reverse complement strand
GCGAAAGCCAAGACGCCGTTTGGTCAGGCGGCGATGAAGAAGCTCGAAGCAAACGGCACGCCGGCGTCGTTCGGCTTGCTCTATCAGCTTACCGGCGACAAGCAATGGGCCGAGAAAGCCGTGACCGAAGCGGAGGAATATCTGGCCGGCAGGAAACCGCCGGGCGACCCGTTCGTGCCGAAACGTCCGCTGTGGGGCCAGCTCGAACAGTTGGCGCTGGTGTATGACCTTTGTTACGACGCGTTGCCGTCCGACTTCAAATCCCGATACCGGGCGTGGATTGCCGACTTGGCGTTCCAACTCTACTTCGCCACCGAGGCGCTGGGCGTCACCAACTGGCACGTCGTCAGCAATCACGTAGCCAACGTCTATGCCGGCGTGTTGATGGCCGCGCTGGCGTTGTTCGACGAGCCGGCCCCCGCGCCGCAGGAGCCGACGCCGCCGTTTCTCGATGACGTGTTGCCGCCCGCGAAAGATTTCGTGGCCGCGCCGGGCGTGCCGGTCGTGCCGTTGACGCCGGGCAAGTCGCCGACGGAGTGGCTGCATTCCGAGCCGTTGCGGCAGGCGACGCCGGATGATCCGCGCGATGTGTTTTACGGTCTGGAAAAGTTGCGCCCGACGCCGGGCACGACGGTCAAGGTGGGCGATTTCACGGTGACGCTCGACAAGATGGACGAGAAGAACCGGTCCACGGACAACATTGGCGGCTTGGCGGTCGGCCATCTCATCGAGGCCGACGCGAAGGCCAAGGCGAAGGAGCCGTTCACGATGGTGGCCTACACGGTCGTGGACGTGAAGGAGCCGGGCCAGTTTGTCGTGCAGAACCCGGTCTCGCGCGCCAACCTCGCGCAACTGTCGCTCAACGGCCAACTGCTCGCCAATGGTCAAGTGGTCCGGCTGGAAAAAGGGCTGTATCCGTTGATGGTGATGGTGCAATGGCGGATGAAGTGGGGCCACATCGCCCCGATGTTGCAGGCCGCCACCGAGCAGCACGTCGCGGAGTGGAAACAGAAATCCGAGCAGATCGGCCAGGGCTACGAGACCAAACGCAGTTCGTTCGCGCAGTTGAAGGCCGAGTGGGAACGCACCGGCGGCGGCGACCCCGCGTTCGCGCGGCTGCTGCGGCTGGCGCGGTTCACCGGGGCGTTGCACTGCACCGACGCGGTCGGACGCGGCGGGTTCCAGGGCGAGGTGGGTGGTTATTCCGTTGACGCGATGTCGGGCTTCGCCAAGGCGTGGCCGATGTACCGGCGGGTGATGGGCTTTGACCTCTCGCCCGGCGAGGAATACCCCAGCGTGATCCCGCGCAAACTCGTCGGCGGCCCGCAGGACATCAACGGCACCACCGCAATTCCCGATGAAATGTTTCCGGCATTGTTCGCCAGCATCCGCCCCGAATGGCAGCCGGAAATCCTCACCGCCTGGCACAACGAACTCAAAGTCACCGGCCCCGGCGACATCGCCAACGTGCTCAACGCCGATCCGGTGCGCGCGTTCCTGAGCTATCCGCTCGATATGAAGCCCGCGCCCATCGGCACCAAACTGCCGCTGGTGTGGGAAGCGCCTGACTTCGGGTATTACGCCTTCCGCAGCGGCTGGGATGACCACGCCTTCATCGCCCAGGTGTTCCTCAAGAGCCAGGTTATCAAAGGCTGGAACGGCCCCAACGCCGGCACCTACCGGCTGCGCGGCCTCGGCCAGAACTGGGCCACCGGCCCCACCGACCGCGTCCGCCGCCGCGAACAGGAAAACGTGGTCTGGTGCCCCGAAATCAACCTCGATGAAGGCGCGCGCGGACACCTGACCCACTTCGAGGCCAGTGACAAGACCTGCGTGCTTTCCGCCAACCTCGACGAGGTCTATATCAAGATGTTCGAGTCCACGGCCACGATGC
>CAZEQV010000284.1:0-3052 GCA_964514435.1 uncultured Verrucomicrobiota bacterium | reverse complement strand
GAGCAGCTACGGCCATCTGCGCCGGGCCAACATGCCGCCAAAGGACGGCCACTTGCCGGCCCTTTCGGGAATGACGGGTGCGCGCTCCATCGCGTTCGATTACAGTGGCCTGTCCGGCGCGCCCTGTTTGTTTGCCGTCGTGGACAAGATCATCGGCGGTGCCGGCCAGAAACGGCTCTGGCTGTTTCAGCCGCCCTTGAGCGCCACACCGGCCACGGGCAAAAAAACCGGGCCATCGCCCATCTCGCAAATCGTCAAACCCGGCGACCGCGGTTTCACCGTCCAACCACCGGGCGTGACCGGCAGTCTGCGCGGCGTGTTCGCCCATCCCGCCGCGCCGACGGTGAACACCGAACCGCTCTCGTTCACCTACACCAAGACCTGGGGCCAGCAACGCGGCCAGGTCATCACGGTCAAAGTGGACGCCATGAGCGTGCCGGGCGAGGACAACTTCTTCTTCGTCGGCACCGTTGCGACCGGCGAGCATCCGCCCGTGCAAGTGCAGGGCAGCGGCTTGGATGCCGTGGTGACGGTCGGCAAGCGCACCGTGCGGTTCGACGGCCAGAAGATTGTGTTGGGCAAGAAGTAGCCGGCCCGGACCACGGACGAAACGACCATGAAACAGCTCTGTCGGGTTCTGGCGATGGCGTTGCTGGCCGGCACGGCCCGATCCGCTGACGAGCTGGACCCGCGCGGGCCGGCGCGGGTGGTCACGGAAACGTACGTCGGGGGAGCTGGGACGGAATGGCTCGCGGGCGCCGCGTTCCTGCCGGACAACACCATCCTCCTCGGCGGCGTGTCGCTCGACCCGGAACTGGTGTTGCGCGGCCAGACAGCCACCGTGATCGGAACCGACGCACCCGCCTTGCCGGCCTTGAAAGCGTGGAAACGTCTCGGCAGCGTCGAGACCGGCAAGGTCGCCGTGCCAGTGCTCGACCAGATGGACAAACTTAAGGACGACGAACTCGAACTCAAGACCGAGAAGGAAATCCAAGCCGAGCAAAAGAAGAAGGCCGCCGAAGCCAAGGAGATCGCGGCCACCGCCCGCAGCGTGACGTGGAAGGAAAACGAGGATGTCGAAACCGCCACCGTCTATCGCAAGCTGACTTGGGCCGACCCCGAAGCGACCGGCTTCCTCGCGGTGATGAGCGGGGACTTGAAGCAGGTGGTCACGCTACGCCGGCTGCCGCGCGGGGCCGGCTCAATCACGGGACTCGAACGCGCCCCGGACGGCTCGATCTACATCGTCGGCGGCGCAACGGAACGCATCAACGGCATCAGCCGCGACGTGAAAACCTTGCCGGAGATCGTGCCGGTGAAGAACCGCCCGGCCCACTCCATGCCGCTCATCTACGTGGCCAAACTCAGCCCGGACCTGTCGCAGGCGCTCTGGGTGCGCACTGCCCCGTCGGACATCTATGCGCCCCGGCTGCGCCTGCTCCGCAACGGCGATGTCACCGTGGCCAGTCCCGATCTCCGCGTGTTCTCCCCCGCCGGCGAGTTGAAACGGTCGCACGAAATTACGCGGTCCCGCAACCCCGGCACCGTGACGGTCAATCCCGTCTCGGGCCGGCACGCCAAGGGCGGCGATTTTCTGACGATGACCGGGCGCGAGCCGTACCGGACCCCGTACTTTTTCATCTACAACCCCGACGGCAGCCTCGAACTGGAACTGATGCGCTGGGTGGGCGCGTTTGCGGGGCTGGATTCGTTGCGGCTGGTGGCCGACGCGCAGGTCTCGCGCATGACCCACGACGACGCCGGCAACCTGATCGTGTTCTCGCGGTCGCACGGCGGCAACTGCGTCCAAATCCGCTATCCGTATGACATTGACCGGTTCATGCCCAACAGCCTCGGCGCGCTGCCGATGAACAGTCCCGGCTGCGTCCAGAAACTCGACCTCAATTTCAACGTGCTCGGTGCCGGCGTGTGGAGCGATCCCGGTTTCGTGCGGGTGACCGGCCACGGAGCCGACGGCTCGGTGGCGTGGACGGGGAACGCGCGGGAGGGGTTGACCGCTTACGTGGCCGCGCCGCGTCTGGACGCGTTCCGCTATCGCCAGCCGCTGACCGCGTGGGGTCGCCGTCTGATCGTGGCTTCCGATGAGGAAGATGGTGCGTTCGCGACCGGCACGCTCGACGGCAAACCGATGTTACTGCTCCTGTCCGGCGCGGTCGAGCGCGACGAGACCGGCGGCCGCAAACCGCCGCCATTGCAGAACGCCACGCAACCGCAGTTCGGCGGCGGATTGATGGACGGCCACGCCATCCTGCTCGATTTGTCGCCGTCGCCGTTCCCGGCGTCGGTGAAGCAAGTCATTCCGACCGACAAGAAAAAGATCGTGACCGGCGAAGCGCCATTGGTGGCAGCAGACGGCCAGCCGTTCCGGCTCGGCGGCGAGAAGTATTTCAACGTGCAAGTGACCTTGCGCGAGGCGGTCGAGACAGGGTTATGGCCCCGGTTCTGGCAGGGCCGAGCCGATGCAGGCGGCACGTTCACCTATTCGACGAAGGAAGCAACACCGGCCGCGTTCGTGTTGCGGGCGGAAGTGCTGCAACAACCCGACGGCAACCAGGACCGGCGAGTGTTTGGGAACCAGATCGGCCAAACAAAGGAGAAGGGACTGACACCGGCGTTGTGGCTGGAAGTGACGCGGATGTCGCCGTGGGAGTTGGAGGAGCAACGTCACGAGGGCGAAGACTCGATTCGCGTGACGCAACGGGCGGTGTGCAAAGTGGACGGCAAGTTGCACGTCGGCGAGCGGGTCATCGCGGTGACCGGCGCGCGGTGTTTCGGTGGGTTCAGCGTCCCGCGCGGCGTGAATCCCAAGGAAGCCGGGGTGCGACCGAATCAGGTGGGATTGCGGATTGAGTTCACCGTGACCGGCAAGGAACTGGGATTTGACTCGGACAAGGTGGTCAAGCTGCGGTTTGCCGCCACGGGCTATTCGGACGTGAAATACAAGAGTTTGGAGCCGATCAAGGTGCCGACGGTCGAGGAGATGATGCAGGACAAGCCGAAGGACAAGCTGCTGGACGAGCTGGAGTAGGGA
>CAZEQV010000283.1:0-4973 GCA_964514435.1 uncultured Verrucomicrobiota bacterium | reverse complement strand
CCGACGCCGTTTTGTCCCGGTACGATTTGGTTGATGTGGTGATCATGGCGGCGGCGGTGTGTGATTTTCGTCCGGCGCAGTCATCGCCGGTGAAGATCAAGAAACAATCTTTGGCCGGTGCCCTGCTGTTGGAGCCGACAGTGGATATTCTGGCGGAGATGGGACGTCGCAAAGGCCGGCACGTATTGGTCGGGTTCGCCGCCGAGACCGATCAACGGGAGAAGTTCGCCAAAGAAAAACTGGTCAGGAAGAATGCCGACATGATTGTGGCCAACGATGCCAGTGCCTTCGACAGCGACGAGAACTCCGTGACGATGTATTGTGCCGACGGTCGGGTCCTGGCCACCGGTCGCGCCGGCAAGCAAATCATCGCCCGTCAGATCATCAAGCAAACCCTTCAACTGGCCCGCGCCTGAAGCACTGCGTGACGGAACGCGCCGGGCGCCTTGCCGGTCAACTGGCGAAAATGGCGGTTGAACAGCGATTGCGTGCTGTAGCCGCATTTCTCGGCGATCTCGGCGATGGACATCTCCGAGTTGCTGCTCAACCACTGCATGGCGTGCTCCAGCCGCCGACGCTCCCAGCAGGCACGGGGCGTCAGGCCAAAATGGCGTTTGAACTCCGCGTTGATGTGCGACCGGCTGTACCCGCTGCGCCGCTGTAGTTCCCGCAGATCCAATGGTGCCCGCGGCGGTCGCGACGCCAATTCATCCCGCAGCGCCTGCAACCATGGCGGGACGGGTCCCGCTTGGGCGGTCGCAAAGGCGCGATCCTGAAAACCGCTGTCGAGGTAATTCACCAGCAGCAACCCCAACCAGTGCGGTGCCGTCACAGCGGTCGTGTCCGAGACGGGGCGGTACTTTTGGAAACACGCTTCGAGTTGCCGGCACCAGTCGCGATGGCTGGTCAAATCGCGGATCGTCACCACGACGGGCAGGCCGAGGTGGGACAACGGGTTGATGCCGCTCAAGAATGGTTCCACATGGAAGCCGGCTTCGGTGATCCGTAACGGCTGGCGCAGGGGCGTGTGCTGGGCCTGCCGGTACGGGGGCAAGACCACGGCCTGACCGGCAGTCACGGTCAGATCGTAGCCGAAACTGCGCATCGTCACCGCGCCTTCGTGGACGGCTTGGTATGACCAGTGGTCGCGTCGGGGCCGTCGGCAGGGGGCGGCGAACGTCATGGCGCTGGCGTACCGGATCTGCACGAGGCAGGCGGTCCACTGCTGGCGGAACCATGCGGGTATCGCGTTGGTTGGCATAACCGACAAGAAAACTAGCCGGACAGACAAGACATGCCAAGCTTGTTCTGGTAGGTTTCACGTGTGATGCAGTCGTCATTGTCACAGTTTTTCTTTTGGAGGATGCCATGAAGTCATTCCTACGCTCTTTTGCCGCCGTTCTGCTCGTCAGCACCGGTGCCGCTCACGCCGCCAACATTAACTGGGAAGGCGACGTGAATTCGCTTTGGACCAACGGCTTCAACTGGACCGGTAACCTCGCGCCCAGCAACAGCGTCAGCGTGGACGTGGCCGTGTTCACCACCAACGACACCGGCTACGCCTTCACACCGCTGGTGGACACCAACCGTTCCGTCGCCGGATTGAACTTGCAGGCGGCCGGGTGGCTGACGTTGACGGTAAATAGCGGGCAGGTTCTGACCATTGGCAATGACGGGATTGTCGGTGCGGGCGGGTTGCGGTTGACCGGCGGCGGCCAGATCACGGTTGGGAGTCACACCAACGCGGCCACATTCGCGGGCGGCGCGAGCGTCGAAGGCGGTTCGACGTTGCTGATCAACCGCGTCGGCGGTGCTGCGAACTACACCTTTGGTTTCGGTAGTGGCACGATCACGTTGGATAATGGCACCTTGTCGCTGCAGAACTTCGTCTCTGCCGGTGGCGCGGTAACAGCCTTCACCAATTCTTTGGTTATTGCCAGCGGTGGCGGCACTTTCCGTCTTTTCCGAAACGGCAGCGCGGACGTGGACTGGTACGTTCGGGGAGCCATCACACTGGGCGGTCCCTTGACGATGTATACCTCCAACGCCCGGCCGGGGCCGTATATCACCGGTCCTGTGACGGTAACCGGTGGCGACCAGACCATTCTGACCGATTTCCGTTCCGGCGGGGCGCAGTTCCAAGGCGGTATTGGCGAAGACCAACCCGGCCGGACGCTGACCATTGCGAGCCTACCGGGTAACACTTCCGATCTTTGGCTGCTAAGCACGGTCACAGTTTCGCATGTCGTGTTGGGCGGCAGCGCGGCGAACAATCTGCGAGTGATGTTTGGCAGCTCCAACGCGCTGCCGTTGGTCAGTCTCAAGATTGCCGAGGGTGGCTATGCCGGCATTGACTACAATCCCGGCGGCCAAGCCGGTCTTGATGCGTTCATAGCCAAGCTCACCACCGACAGCACCGGTATCCTCGGCTTGGATTGGGGCAACACCGCGTTGAACCTTGACTTCAGCACCAACGACGTGCGCGTTGGCACCCGGGACAGCCTCACCTACACCGGCACGATTACGCCCTTCAACGACAGCATCTACCGGGTCGGTGGCGGCGGCGGCACGCTCACGTTCTCCGTGGCCAACACCTTCACCGGCGCGCGCGACTTGGACATCGGCACGTCGGGACTCATCGCCACCGGCGTGGTGGTGATCTCCGCCGCCAACAACATCAGCGGTCAGGGCACGCTCTCGGCCGGTACGCTGATCCTTTCAGCCACCAACGCCCTCGGCACGCTCCAGTTGAACTTCCCGACGGTGACGACCAACTTCCCGATCCTGATTCTCAATGCCGGTTTGGCCTACACGAACATCCCCATCCTCACCGTCACCACCAACGCGCTGAAGTTCTTGACGATCAACGCGCCGCAGGGCGCGGGCGGTTCCGCGGTGATTGTGAACAGCGGCACGTTGAGCCTCAACGCCAGCAACGCCCTAAGCGGCGCGTTGACCCTCACCGGCGGCACGGCGGTGATGGCCGCCACCAACGCCTACACCGGCGGCAGCTTTGATGTTGGCCCGGCCGCCACGCTCATCACCACCGTCAACGGCGGCAATCCGTTCGGCACGGGCCACGTCAGCGTGTATGGCACGTTGACCGGCGCGGGAGCAAACGGCACCTTCCTCGGTGTCACCAATTTCACCCTAATGCCCGGCAGCACCTTGTACTTCGAAAACATCAGCGCCGCCGCCTTCACCACTTGGAACCGCTGGGCCGATGACCGAACGGTCAACCTGAACAGCTCGACCTTGCGGTTCATTACACAAGCCGACAAGGGCAGCCTCGAAACGGTTGGCGATGTTTCCTTCGCGGGGGGCAGCACGGTGTATCTCGGCACGACCGGCGGCGGGGGCGGCACCCGGGCGTGGCTGGTGGCCAGCAACTTGGTTCGGGTAGGACGAGGCTCGCTGCTGCTCAACGGCAATGCTACTCTGAATACGAACGACACGAACAATAGCCGGTTGTTCTTGCGCGCCCTGGATGGTTTGGCCGCCACCGAGTACACCACCAACGGCATGTTGCGGCTCGACGGCCGGCCGGCCACGTTCGTCATTAATGCGGCCAACAGCTCGTTCCTTCGGTATCTGGCCGTGCCCGGGGCCGGCACGGGGATGTTGGACGTGGCCTACACGACCA
This sequence comes from uncultured Verrucomicrobiota bacterium, assembly GCA_964514435.1. Classification (GTDB taxonomy): domain Bacteria; phylum Verrucomicrobiota; class Verrucomicrobiia; order Palsa-1439; family Palsa-1439; genus CAZEQV01. The sequence continues at coordinate 1,330 of CAZEQV010000283.1, read as the reverse complement.
TCAACAGCAGCGGTTTCTACAACATCGGCAACTTGCCCACCAACATTGTCAACATCACCAACAACGACGGCACGCTGGCCAACGACGCCAGCGTGTGGGCGTTGCGCACCCTGGTCAGCATCAACGGCTCGGCGCGCACGATCACCAACGGCAGCGGCGGCATCATCTTTGCCGTGAACGGCAAGACCATTCAGCCCCGCTTCATTTTTGGCGACGACGCCGAGGCGGTGGTGTATGTGGGTGCCGGCAACTCTGGTGTGTTGTCCGGCACGCTGGTGGGCAACAACGGCCTGACCAAGATCGGCGGTGGCGCGTTGACACTGGCCGCCGCCAATCCCGACCTGACCGGTCCCGTGACCATCAATCAAGGCACGTTGAGTCTGCAAGCCGCCAACAGTCTCGCCGCCAGCAACGACACCGTGATCGCACCGCTGGCCACCTTAGCCCTTGCGGCCAATGCCACCATTGGCGGGTTGACGGGTCAAGGCACCGTGACCGGTGTCAGCGGCACGCCGACGTTGACGCTGGCCGATTCGTCGGCTGTCACGAATGTCTTCAGCGGCACAGTCAGTGGCGTGCTGACGCTGAACAAGAGCGGCAATGATACCTTGTTGTTGACAGGGCTGAGCACGCATAGTTTGACGGTTGTAAGTGGCGGCACGTTGGGTGGGACAGGCACGCTGACCGGCAATGTAACTGTCAACGACGGCGGCACGCTCTCGCCCGGCAGCAGTCCCGGCATCCTCAACACCGGCAACTTGTTGTTAAGCTCCAATGCCTACTTCCATGTGGAACTGAACGGACTGACAGTCGGCACGGAGTACGACCAGGTGAAAGTGACCGGCACGGTGGGAGTGGACCTTGCGAATCTGGTCCTGACGCTTGGGTTCACGCCCGTGATGGATGACGAGTTTGTGATCATACTCAATGACGGCTTCGATCCTGTGAGCGGGGAGTTCTTCGGTCTGCCGGACGGCTCGCCGTTCTTGGTGGGGACAACAGTATTCACTGTGGACTACTACGGCGGCGACGGCAACGACGTGGTTCTTACCGTGATCCCTGAGCCCGGTGCCGGCTTGCTGGTGGGTGCCGGACTGCTGGTCATGCTCGCCCTTCGACGCCGTCGCTAACCAACCTGCTTCTGCGAAACCGTCGCAAACGGTCGCGAGGGCGGAAAACGGAACGGTGATGTGATCTCGAATTCGTCAGGCGGTCGGGCATTGTGGTAGTGGGGTGCACGGCAAGCTTTGTAGGGTGCGCGCCGTTGGTTTGGAGGGTGAACTAGCCTGAATATTTCACCGATTCTTTGAACAACGAACGGCGAGGCCGG
>CAZEQV010000282.1:0-4978 GCA_964514435.1 uncultured Verrucomicrobiota bacterium | reverse complement strand
CCGGGGAAGTAATCGATGTAAATCGGCAGGTCGGCGGGCGAGGTCAGCGTGAAGGATGACCTTCCGGGCATCGTGGGCTGGGACTTCACTGAGCACGACAGCATCGCGGGCGCTGACACGGGGGATTTGCGGGGCAAACGCGCGTCCGGGCCATTCACCGATGGCGAGGATGGAACCTTCCCAATCTGCGCCGCGCAGCAAGGGATGATTCGGCTCGACCAAGAACGGTGCCCGGTACAGTCGCGGTTCCGTGCTGGCACCGGGTGTGACGATGACGCAGCCGGTCACTTGCGGGTCTTGGAGCCAACGAATGTTGTCGGAAATGATCAACGTGGCGGTGGTGGTTTGGTTGGTGGACGAAGGCGGTGCGTTGACATAGGCGGTGACGGATTGGATGGCGCGTTGCCACGGTGCGGCGTGTCCGGGTTCTTGAAAGTCGAGCAGCACTTCCAGCGGCGGTTGGACGATCGGTGCCAGCGTGGCGCGGTTGTCGTGGTCGAGTGCGTCCGGGGGAAGTTCGGCGATGTAGGGGAGCGTCGAGCCGGTCAGGTTGACCGCAAAGCTGCCGGCTGCGCCTGCGGCAAGTTTCACGGGCCAGCGATGCAGGACGTTGGTTTTGTCGGGGCCGGTGATCGAACGGAGAACCAAATCGGCATTGGCTGGTTCCGCGCTGAAGTTGTGAACAGTGATGCGGATGCGTTCCTGTTGTTTGTCGGGAAGACGGACACGGGTGGCCTCGGTGATCGCGAGGTTGGGGGCGGAGATACCGGGCGCGATGACCTCGGTGTCGGTGAAGGGCTTCCAGACATCCGTGAGTTTGTCGGAGTACACGAGAATCCGGCAACGTGTGAGGTCCCAGAGTTGCAGCAGGGCGAGCGTACCGGCCCAGTCGGCGCGGGGTTGATTCGGTGTCCAGCGGGCGATGGCTTGCGTGGCGTCTTTGACGGTGACACGGCGGCCGGTTAGCAGGCGCGGAGTGGCGCCGTGTTCGATGACGGTGACGGGCGCGGTGGGCAGGTTGTCGAGGCGCGGGATGACGTCGTCGAGGATCCGGTCAGCAACGGTAGTCTTGTTGTTGCCGGAGCGCGATTGCAGGGAGAATGAGGAATCGAGGATGACGATGATTTCTTTTTCGCCGGTGGCCTTGAGTGTCTGCGGTCCGGCCAGCAGGAGGGTGATGAGGAACGCGGCAAGGAGTTGGAGCCAGAGCGCGGTGTTCTGGCGGATGGGACGGGGCGTGCGACCGTAGGCGTCGCGTTCGTAACGGCGTTTCCAGAACATGACGGTGGCCGATGGCAGCGTCTGGTAGCGGCGACGGAAAAAGTGGAGCGCGAGGATGGCCGGTAACGAGAGGAGTCCCCACCACGCGGTTGGATGAAGGAATTCCATGGTCAATCAAGGGCGAGGATGCCGGTGGGAACGAGCGTTTTGAGGACGACCTGCCGGGAGTCGGCGGTCGCATCCACCAGCGCCAGGGCACCGGCCCGGCGACGGAAGCCGGTGCGCAGGAGTTCGTGGTGGTTGTGAAACCGTTGCCGGTATTGGGCGAGTTCGGCGTCGGAGATGTTGAGTTGTTCGATGCGGCCGGTATCGTCGTCCACGAGCCGGTACGGGCCGCGTTGGCGGGGGGCAAGTTCGTCGGGCGCGAGAATTTGGAGGCCGTAGAGGGTGAGCGAATCGCGGGCGACGGTGGCGAGGGCGGGTTCGATCTCGGAGATGTCGTGAAGGAAATCGCTGAGGATGACGCGAAGCGAACGATGCCGGCCTTTCCATTGTCGCGTGAGGCTGCCGGGAAGATGGTGATGCGGGTCGTATCGCCACGGGTGATGGAGAAGTTCGTGCGGACGCAGCGGGGAGGTGTCGAGTCCGAGGCGTTGAACGGTGACGGTGTAGCCGGCATGGATTCCGACCGTGGCGAGAAACCAGGTCCAGCGTTCCGTGGCGGCGCGTTTGGCGGGAGCGACGTTCATGCTGGCGCTGACGTCCACGAGGATTTCCAGAAACGGTGAGATTTCCTCCTGGTAGGTTTTGAGGACGAGTTGGTCGGTGCGACCGAAGGCGCGCCAGTCAATGCGGCGGATGTCGTCGCCGGGAAAGTAGGGGCGGTGGTCTTGGAAGAGGAGTGAGCCGCCCGACTGGTCGCCGAGGTTGTTGCCGGGGTTTTGGGTGTGGACGGTGAAGCGGTTGTTGAACCGGCAACTGCGGGCGAGGGCTTCGTCTGGGGCGGAGAGGTTCATCGTTTGGCGGCGATGGACTGGATGTTCTGGATGACGGAAGGCAGGGCGCAGAGGATGCCGATGATGGGAGCGACGATGCCGCGCAAGGTGGCGGCGAAAATCCAATCTACCGAGTCTCTGATTTGGTCGGCATCCATGATGAATATGAAACTTCGATAGTTGTCCCACGGTCGTGCGCCGAAGACGATCGGCAGCCAGAAGATGATGAAGGCGGTGATCAGAAACCATATGATGAAGTGCCAGCGACGGAAGCGGGTGAATTGAAGCAGGTGATGAACCAACGCGGCGGCTCCGAAGAAGAAGACGATGCTGGCTTTGATGACGAAGTAGTTTTCCATGTCGCGGTCAAAATGAGGGGCGATCAGAAAGAATAGGGACACGGTCTGCAAGACGCCGATGAAGATAAAATAGACGAAGCCTGAACCTCGTCCCGGCAGGAATGGGAAGGTGAGCAGTCGGAGCAGCCCGTTGCGGGGGACGGATTCAAGCAGGCGCGGGCCAAGTGCGTTGGATTCACCCATCAACCAGCATGTGAATGTGATCAAGCCGATGAACCCGATCACGTCGAAGGCGACGGCGGCCTCGTCATCGAGAATGCCGGTCGCTTTGCAGATCCACATGATGACGTGACCGACTACAAACCACCCGGCCACCGTGAGCCGGGGCCACGTGGTCCGGTTGGCTGACTCGAACGTCAGATTGCTGCGGGTGAATACCAAGGCCGTCAACACGGTGCCGATTGCCGCCACCGTGGTAAGCAGTACGGTGAGCCAGTCAAACTCAGAACCTGCTGTGGAGTGCGCGTATCCGAACCGCCTGGCTACGAAAAGGGAGAAAAACATGCTGACACCGGGGATCAGTCCGAACACGACGGCCAGAATGAACAAGGCGCGGACGATCATGGTGACGCGGGGCGTTTTGCAGAACGAAGCAATGGCCAGGGTCGCGGCGTTCACGGCGACGGCGCCAATCATCGCGCTATACAGACTCCACAGCACCGTTTTGAGTTCCAGTCCCCGGCACAGGTAGGCAAACGATACAAACGGGAAACAAAGGAACAGGAACAACAGAATCTGCATGGTCACGACCAGCAGCATCCCCATCGCAATCTGACCGGGACGAATTCGGCTGATGGTGAGCAGTTCCAGAGTCATCTCTTTGCGTTCGCGGACAAGACGGTTGAACGTGCTGACGGGGAAGACGAAAAAGAAGACGACCCCCAATGCGCCCATGATGAACCAGAAATAGGATTGGCCCGGTCCGTCCAGGGAAAAGACGGCTCGTTGCACGTTCGACGTGACGACGAACAGCAGACTGATCAAGAGCTGCGCGATCAGCCACAGTGCGCCGATCCAGAGAAACGCCCGGCTGCGCACGAATTGTTGATATTCGCGCACCAGCACCGGGTTGACCCAATCGAGGCCGGTAATCATTCTGCTTCTCCCGTGGTCAACGCGAGGAACGTTTCTTCTAGATTGTTCTCGATGACGCGGCTCTCGACGATCCTATGACCATCTTTCATCGCGGCGGCGAGCATCGCGCTGTAGGAACGCTCGTCCGATTCATACTGCAACGTGACTTCGTTGCCGCGCACCACGACCTCTTTCACGAACGCTTGCTGGAGGATGAACCGTTCGAGTTGTTCAACGCCTTCCACGACCCGCAGCCGGTAACGTGACAGCCGCGTGGCGGCTTGGTGGGCCTGGCCGACCGGGCCTTTGAATTTCAGTTGGCCGTGTTCGATGATCGCCACGTGCGTGCACATGTCGGCCAGTTCGGTGAGGATGTGCGAACTGACGAATATGGTTTTCCCCTGCGCGGCCAGTTCGCGGATCAAGTCGCGAAGTTCCATCCGGGCCCGCGGATCAAGCCCGGCCGCGGGTTCGTCAAACACCAACACCTGCGGATCGTGGACAAGCGTTCGCCCCAAGCAGAGACGTTGCTTCATTCCCTTGGACAGATGGGACATCAACTTGCCTCGGATGGGCCCCAGGCCGGTAAACTCGACCACGGCCTCGACGCGACGCAGCCGGTCGGCGTGTTTGTAGCCGTAGGCGCGGGCGTAAAAATCGAGATACTCGTCACAGGTGAGGTTTTCGTATTCGCCGAACTGGTCCGGCATGAATCCCAACTCGTGCCGCACTTTGTCGGGGTGTTGGACGACAGAGTGACCGTTGACCTTGATCTTGCCGAAGCGGGTGTCGTTGGCGCCCCAAGGCAGGATCAACATCTCGGCGGGCAACTGTTTAAGGTTGGTCTCCTTGGATTGGAGGCTGATTAAACCGCGTCGTTTCATGGGGTCGAGTTGTACGCGAAGCGCCGCGCGTCTGGCTAACCGCTATGGACGCTATGGCCGGGAATAGGGTGGCCTTGGCACGAGTGATCTGCGACGGCGCGATCGAGCGAACGCCCAAGAACCAATTCTTGTTCAAAGGTATTTGCGTTCTTTGGCAACGGGGGGGGAGTGGAATCTGGCCATCGAGTATTGCCGTGTCGCCATCGCCAGCGGCATGACTCAAGATGGTGAGACGAAGTCCGGTTTTCCAGGCCGGCTCCTGCGACTGCACCGATTGGCCCAGCGGGCTACCCAATCCCCGCCTGGCGCTTAAGGATTTCGGCTGCTTTCCGTCCAACCGCGTCCACGACGGCTTGAGAGGTGGGCGTGCCATCGGGCTTAAAGGGGAAGAACGGCCGCGCGGGAATGTTCGAGCCGGGATGGTTGACGCGTTTGACCGGATGCG
>CAZEQV010000281.1:0-5007 GCA_964514435.1 uncultured Verrucomicrobiota bacterium | reverse complement strand
CTTCCTCGAACCGTTGCGCGCCCACGTTCAGCGTGTAGCCGGGACGAAGGTACCGGTACACCAATGCCGGCTGCTCCGTCGGGCGCTCCGCCCAAGCCGGCGTTTCGCGCGCGTCAATGCGAATCAGATCGCTGTTCGCCTCCCGCGCCGACACTTGCAGCGGCGCTTTGGCTGTGATCGCCACCACGCCGGTCTCGCGTTCCACGCCGGGCGCTTCCACGCCGTGCAACGTCAACACCCCATCCTTCGCCTTCCACGGCAATTCCCATGTCACCGTCAGCGCATACGTCCCGCGCACTTTGTTCTGCAATTCCACACGCCATTCGTCGCCCACTTGGTCCCGCCGACGGATATTCGCGCCATTCACGTCCACGTTCTTGAACTCAGCCGGCACCTTTACGCGAAACTCCTTCGCCGGTGCGTTCTGGATTTCAAACCGCACCACCGACCGCCCGCTCACCAACGTGTCCGTCGCTGTGACCCAATTCATCACCTCCGCGCGCACCCACGACTCCAGACGTTCCGTGCTGACCGTCAACTTCCAGTCCGGTCTCGTCTCCGCGCCTTCGCTCGGAATCAATTTGTACGCCAACACACTTCCGCCCGGCTGCCCGGCAAGATCGGATGCCGCCACCGAGACCGGTGCCTCGGTCATATCCTCGAACGTTTCACCTTTGACCTGCACGCCTTCCTCCGATGACACCACCACATATCCTCCCAGTTTCCCCGCGCCCAACGGATGCGCCCCCACCGCCGTCACCATCCTCGGCATCTCCCGCAACAACTGCGTCATGTCCACCCGCAAATTGTACGTGCCGATGGTTCGTTCCTTCAGCGTCACTTCCAACGTGGCCGGCTCGCCCGCCTGCGCACCGGGTTTCTCGACCCATTGCGCGATCTTCTGCCCGGTCACGCGCTCGACCCGGTACCCCGCCGGCAACGCCAGCCGCAACGCGAACACACCGGCCCGCTTGATCGTGTAATCCACCGTGCTCGTCACGCTCAACTGCTCCGTGCTCACCCGCGCGTGATGCCGCACCGTCGCTTCCACCTGCGGTTTCACCGTCTCCACACGCACTACGAACTTGAAATCCGGCCGGAAAAACCGGTACGCGCTGCTCACTCCCTCCGCGCCGCTCTTGGCCGTCATCACCCGCGTGAACTCTTCCACGTCCACCTTCTGCAATTCCGCGGCCTTCTCCACGGATGGCGACAATTCCTCCGCGCTCTTCAACGCCACCAGACCGGTCTCGCGTTTCACATCCATCGCGTGCGCCGTCTCCACCGACACCGTGACCGGCGCGGCCTCCATCAACTTCTCCGTCTCCACCGTCAACCGGTACGCAGGCGTCACGCCCTTGACCAACTCAACCGTCAGAATCTGTTCGCCGCCGTCGGCGGACACTTTCCATGTCCGGATCTGGTCTCCTTCCACGCGCATCAACCGTTGCGTGTCCGGCAACTTCACCCGCAACTGCCGCAACTCGCCCTGTGTCACCTGATAGTTCAAGATCGTCCGTACCGTCACCGCGCCACCGGCAAAGTTCACCAGCGATGTATTCTGGCAGAACACCGTGGCCGTCACGTCCGCCGCCCGTTTCACGCGGGGCGTCCAACTCAACTCCACCCCGTCCGTCGCGCCATACACGGCATCCAACCGCGTCTTCTGATTGTCCGCCGATGTCTTGAACGACACCGCCGTCGGCGCTTCCACCGCCGCCTCCAACTCATCTATCGTCACCCGCAACTGGCTCGACAACGCCGCCGGTATCTTGAACATCAAGCTCCGCTTGGAAACATCGCCGGTCAGCTTCACCAGAAACTTCACCCGCACCGTGGCCGGGCCGCTGCGACCGAGCATCACACTCAACGTCTTGTCGTCGCGCAACAGTTTCACGTCGGCAGGCGACGCGCTGAACTCCTGCACCGCCACGTCTTCTCCGAACAACGCCAGCCGGTCGCCTTCCTTCCCGCCTGTCAGCTCCAACGTCGCGTCAACGCGGGCGGCCCATCGGGCCTCGCGCGCGTCGAGTTCCGTCACGGTCGCTTCATACGTCGCCACCCGCACCCGCAACTGGTCCTCCGCCGTCTTCGATGAGAACAACCATGACCAGAGTCCCGCTTCAGCCGGTGACGCCAACATCAGGAACGACACGAGGATCAACGCCGTTATGGCCGGTGGGGTTCCACCCGTGCCGGTAGGATCGGAGGGCGCGATTGGCGGCGGCGCGGGACTCAACGTAACCGGCTTCTCCTGGCGCTTCGGCCAGAACTTGCGCAACACCGCCACCAGAACCGCCAGCGCCACGATTGGAGTGAACATAATCAACGCTTCATCGAGCAACCGCGCCGACAACAACAACGCCGTCACGCTGCCGACCACCAGCGCCACACCCACGGCCACCAGCAACGCGCTGGTATTCTTCCGGCGCAACTGCCACCACAACAATGCCAGCCCGGCCAACAACGCGGCTGCTTGACCACCGCCCCGCATCGCCTTGAACGCACCGGCTTCCATCGCCAGCGATTTCACCGCCAACGGTTCCTGTCCGACATTGAGGACCTTGGTGAACACATACCGCTGACCTTGCCGGGGTATCTCCACGCGGATTGGACGGATACCGGCCACCATCGGCATCACCGCCCCGCCCACGTTCACTACCGACGCATCCGCTGACGGGCCAAAACCAATTCCGGCACCGCCGGCATGTACGATCCGCTCTCGCGCTCCCGTCTCGGTACGTGGTTCTGACATTTCGGGGGTTGCGACAGGCGCTGGTGCCCTGGCCGCTGGCTTATTCGGCAACAACCCACCATTAATGATGCCCCAATCCCTCTTTTCCAGCCCCAGAGCTGACTGCGATTCCTGGAAGGCATCCTCGCGCAGATATTCAACACGTCCGTCGCCAAACAGTGCTGACCGTCCTTCCCGGCCACCGGGTTGAGCGGCCAAGACTTCCGATTGTCCTCCGTGCCACGCTTTGTTGGGACCGTAATACTCGAAGTTTTCGCCTGTCTGCGGATCAATCAACACGCGGGTATCAGGCAAGTATCTCGGCACCAATTCCTCCAACCGGGCCGGCAACCGGTTGTTGTTTTCGCTGGCGAATTGGGACAACGCCAAACCAATCTGTTTGAGATGGTTGACGGATGTCACTCTTCGCCCGCTCTCACGCGCGCGGCTCATGGCGGGCAACAGCATACCGGCCAGCACAATCAGTATGGCAAAGACGCCAATAACGGACAGCGCTCCCCGCCAACCGCGCCGGATCGCCACGGCAAGGAACCACGACACCACCAGCAAGACCAAAACGCCAAAGAACACCGGCCAGAAATGGCGAAGCACCCGGTCATAGAACCGAATGAACTCCCGCCACGCGTCGCGCAGGCCGTGAGTGGTGCCGCGCGCGACGATCATGTTGCCGCCGAACGAACCCAGTTGATGGGTGCGCGGCACGTACAACTCCCATTCCGCATATGTCGTTTGCATGTCTGTGGCTGGTGCGACCAAGGCCACCGGCTTGGGCATCCATGACGGCAATGCCCCGATTTTTTGCGCGTACACGATGTCCACCGCGAACGCCTGATCGCGGTTCAATCCGCGCGGCAACGGCACCATCAGTTTGTTGCCATTGCGTTCGGGTTTGGCCGGCTGGTTGTTCACGTAACAAGCCCAGAAATCCGCCCCGGCCGGCAAGGTGAACGTCTGGAACTGGCGGTCGTTGTTCTTCACCATGAACGACGCTTGGGTCAGCATCTGTCCCTGCTCCGTCAACACGGTTGTCAACTGGGTCCGGTCGGCCACTGCGTCCAACACGCGCTGTTCCTCGAACCGCGTCACCTCCAGCGGCAGCGCGAATTCGTCGCCCGTGTACCGGTAGGCAATCAACACTGGTCGCGTGATCAGTGCCCGGTCGGTTTGCGCCAGTTCGCTCTCGTCAATGCGCCGCAACGGCTCTTTCACGTCGCCTACGCGCAATTGCAAGTTCGCCGCGCTCGTGACGGCGATGCTGCCGGTCTCGCGTTCCACGTCCACCGCGTGCGCGCCCGACACCGGCAACATCGCCTTGTGCGGGTCGAACCCGAAATCATACGTCACCACCAGCGTGTAGCCGCCCCACGCTTTCTCCTGCAACCCGATCACCCACACTTCGCCCTGCTGTTCCTTGCGGCGGATGATGGGGCCGGTAAAATCCACGTTCTTCCAGTGAGCCGGTATCTTCACCCGAAACTCCTGCACGCCCTGATGCAAAATCGCGTACCGGATCGTGGCGCTGCCGCCCACCAGCCCGTCGCCCACTGTCAGCAAATTGAACACGTCCGCCGTCACCCGCGCGGACATTCGCTGGGTCGCCAACGTCAGCTTCCAATCGGACTGTTCCGTTGTGAAAGCCAGCGATTCATCCGACCGGCTGGGGAGGCGGTTCACCGGGATTTCGCGCACACCCGTCAGACCGTCGGTTATCGTTTTGATCTGGATGCCGGCCGCCGAGCTCGCCCCGATCTGCGCCGATTCCTTTGCCGCGCCCACCACACGCAACGTCGTGACCGTCACCGATTCCAGAAACGTCTTGAGCGCCTGTTCCAGTTGCACCGTCAATGACCGGTTGCCCAGTGCCCGGCTGCTGAAACTTACCTGCAGTTTGCCGTCGCGCACTTTCCAGTCCTCGACGTTGTCGCCGCGCACATCTGCCACCACAAACCCGGTCTGGGGCAGCAGCTCCAACGAATAGATACCGGCCTTCTCGACGTTCAACACCAGCGCATGCGTGACCATCAACCGCGATTCTTCCATCCGCAACGTCACGCGATCGGAAACATTCACGACCGGCTCGATCCGGCGAAGTTTCAACGCCAGCGAGAATGGTCGTCCGTAAAATTGATAAGCTGACAACGCACCCGCCGGTGCGTTCACCTGACGCAGTCCCGATACCGACTCCGTCTCCACTAGCACATCTTCCGCCGACACGGTGAGCCAAGCGAGACTCGCGGCGAACGAGGTGATGA
>CAZEQV010000280.1:0-5008 GCA_964514435.1 uncultured Verrucomicrobiota bacterium | reverse complement strand
AAAACGTTACTTTGGCTTGCGAGGCGTCGGCGGTTTGCAGGGCGCTGTCTTGAGACGCGCCCGGCACGGAATAGTCGTAGGGCCAACGATGCACGACCGGTGACGGTCCGTGCCAGTTGCCGTGGGGTGGGGGAGAGTCGGCGGTCCATTCCAGCGTGGTGGCTTCCCACGGATTGGCACTGGCCTTTTCACCGCGCCAGATGCTCCAGAAAAAGTTCGCCAGGAAAATCAGCGATGACACGCCAAACGTGAACGCGCTGATGCTGACCCAGAAATGATAGCTGGCCAGCGGCGACAGGATTTCATACGAGCCGAACGAGTAGTACCGGCGGGGCGCGCCGTTGAGTCCGATGAAGTGCATCGTCAAGAAGATGCCGTAGAAACTGATCAAGCCCGTCCAAAAGTGAATCTTGCCCAGTGTCTCGTTCATCATCCGCCCGAACATTTTCGGGAACCAGTAGTAGATGGCCGCGAACACCGAGAACAGCGTCACGCCGCCGATCATGAAGTGAAAGTGTCCGACCACGAAATAACTGTCGTGCAGGAAAATATCGGACGTGGCGTTGCCGAGGAAGATTCCGCCAAAGCCGCCGGTGCCGAACAACGCCAGTGTTCCCAACGCAAAGAGCATCGGCACCCGCAATCGCAGGCTGCCACCCCACAAACTGGCAATCATACATAGCCCTATGATGGCCGACGGGATGGTGATCAGCAGTGTGCCGATGGTGAAAAACTCGCCGAGAAAAGGATTCATGCCGCTGACGAACATGTGATGCCCCCAGACCACCACGCTCAACACGCCGATCACCAACAGGCACACGATGGTCATCCGGTACCCGAAGATCGGTTTGCGCGTGAACGGCGCCATCACATCGAACGTGATCCCCAAAGCCGGCAAGATCAGCACGTACACTTCGGGGTGTCCGAGGAACCAAAACAAATGCTGCCACAACAACGGCGTGCCGCCTTCGTGCATCACCGGTTTGCCGCTGATCAACAAGCCTGCCGGTACGAAAAAGCTCGTCCCAAAATGACGGTCAAACAGCAGCATGATCGCCGCCGCCGTCAGGGGAGGGAACGTCAACAAACCGAGCATCGAAGCCACAAACATCGTCCACACCGTCATCGGCATCCGCATCAACGACATCCCCTTGGCGCGCAGATTGAAGATGGTGGTCACGTAATTCAAGCCGCCCATCGTGAACGACACGATGAACAGCGCCATCGCCAGTATCCACAGCGTTTGTCCCATCTGCGAACCCGGCACGGCATCCTTCAACACGCTCAACGGCGGGTACGCCGTCCAGCCGGATGCCGCCGCGCCGCCTTCCACGAAGAACGACGCCAGCATGATCAAACAAGCCGGCACGATGGTCCAGTATGACAACATGTTCAGCAGCGGATACGCCATGTCACGCGCGCCGATTTGGATCGGGATCAGGTAATTCCCGAAGCCGCTGACCAGCGCCAGCGAGATCACGAAGAACACCATCAACGTCCCGTGCATGGTGATGATGGACAGATACGCTTCGGGCGCGAACACGCCATCGGGGAACGCCGTGGGAAACAGTTTTGTCATCCAATCCCACCGGGTGTTCGGCCACGCCAACTGGATGCGCATGATCATCGCCAACCCGCCGGCCACCAACGCCATCGCCATCGCCGTCAAAATGTACTGAATGCCGATGACCTTGTGGTCCATGCTGAAAATGTACCGCCGCCAAAACCCCAGCGGGGCGTGTTCGCCATGATGCGATTCCGAATTCATCACTCGACTTCCTCCTGTGCCTCTTTCATCCACTTGTCAAAAGCGTCGGGTTCCAACACCTTCAACACCCCGCGCATCTTGTAATGCCCCAGCCCGCACAACTCCGTGCAAAGAATCTCAAACTTGCCGGCCTTCGTCGGCGTCAGCCACGAGTCAATCACCATGCCGGGCACGGTGTCCTGTTTGATCCGTTGGTTCGGCAAAAAGAAACTGTGGATCACATCCTTTGACCGCAGTTTGAGCCGCACGAGTTTGTTGGCCGGCAAGGTCAGCACACCGGACTCCACGATGTCGTCTTGGCCGGCAGGATCTTTCGGGTCCACGCCGACCTGATTGTCGTCTCTGACGAATTTGCGGTCGATCTTGCCGAACACGCCATCCTTGCCGGGATAGCGGAAATACCATGCGAATTGTTGCGCTGTGACTTCGACCGTCAACACATCGGCGGGAACATCTTTGACGTGCAACTGTTTCCAGACCGGCAGCCCGATGATCATCACGCCGCCCTCGGCCACGACCGTCATCAACACCAACGGCAGCAGCGCCCATTTCCATTCTGTTGCTGCGCTGGCCAGCCAGTACGACGGTTTGTCTTGCCGGCTGAACTTCCAGATGAACCATCCCAAGATAATGTGACCGGCCAACAACAACAGCCCCGTGGACAGCAACGTGTAATTGATCATGTTGTCCATGCCGGTACCGTGTACCGACGCGGGCGGCGGCAGCGTGCGAATCGTCCAAAACAGAAAAGCCGCGACCGGCACCAGGAGACTGAAAATGACCAACATCAAGGCGGAGACAGAATTGCGTTTCATCGGGAAAGTTTCCTGCCAAGACAGCTACCACTCCCCCGTTCCGGCAGGCTACGCCCGGATTGTCATTTCCTTGTCTTGGATTTCCCGGCGTGACCGGAGGCTTCCAAGTTGCGGAACTGGGTCGGCGAGACGCCCACATGACGGCGGAAAGCGCGGTTGAAATACGGGATGGAATCGAACCCGGCCTCGAACGCCGCTTCGCTGATTCGCAGGTGCGGATTCATCAATAGCCGTTTGGCCACCTCGATGCGCGACCGCACCCGGTACTCGGTGAACGTGAATCCCGTCTGCTTCTTGAAGGTCTTGCAGAAATGGCAGGCGCTGACGTTGAGCCGCGACGCCAATTCACGCACGGTCAACGACCGGCCGGTGCCCTCGTGCAAATAGGCTTGCACTTTATCCAGCAACGCCGACCGGGACGAAATCTTGCCGGGTGGTTGCGCCAGCAGTTTGTCCGCGCAGCCGATCAAGTAGGACGCAAACATTTCCAGCAACGTTTCCAAGGCGCGCAGCTTCTCCGGTGTGACTTCGGGGCTGCCGCGCCAACTCGCCAGCAAGCCTTCCATCTGCGAATCCAGACCCCATTGCCGCAACCGCACGGACATGCGCGTCAACTGTTGCGGGTTGAGCGAATCCAAACAGAACGGCCCCACCAACAGCGACCCCACGTGCCGCCCGCCGATGCGCACCGGCATCAAAATCTTCAACAGCCCCGCCGGGCACCGGTACTGCAACGCTTTTCCAAATTCCACCGCGCGGCGTTCCACCGAAAGATACGAAGACTGGCAAAGCTCGCCACTGCGCGGCCCCATGCAGCCTTCGACGCACAGAATGGCCGGCAAGGTTGGCTTGCGTTTGCCGGGTCCGGGGCTTGCGCCTGATTCGGGGGAGGCGGGCGGCAACAACGTAACCGGCAATCCCGTCGCGCAACTGAACGCCACTTGCTGGCGGCGGACTTCCTCGGAGGCCATCAACTTGGACCACAAATCATCCATCAAACGATTTCCCGCATGGCCGCGCCGGTCCGCATCCGTTTCGGCTCGTAGATGCAGTACGGTTCCTCGGCCATATAGTCGCCATGTGTATCATAATAGGCCCGCGCCCGGCAACCCATACACACGCGCTTGAACTCGCAGAGTCCGCATTTGCCTCCCAGCTCGTCGTCGTTGCGGAGATGATCGAAGACCTCTGAATGTTCCCAAATCTCGCCGAAACGTTGGCGTTTCACGTTGCCGGCGCTGACCGGCAGGTATCCGCACGGGAAAACCTCGCCGGTATGCGACACGAAACAAATGGCGCTGCCGGCCAGACAACCCTTGGTCATCGCCGCCATGCCTTGCGGATGAGTGCCGCGATGCGTTGCCGAAGAATGTCCCGCAGCATGACCGGGATGACCGGTCCGACGGTCCTCGACGCCGCGTTGTTTCATCACCCGGAAATAATGGGGCGCGCAGGTGGCTTTCATGTGCAACTCGCCAAGCTTGCTCTTGTCGTACATCCAATTCAGCACTTCCTCGTATTTCTCTGCCGGTAACATCGAAGACTCCGCGATTTGCACGCCGCAGCCCACCGGCACCAGCATGAACAGATGCAACGCGTCCGCGCCCATCTCGATGGCCTGGCGGTACAGCGTTTCCACCTGATGGACGTTGTGCTTGGTGACGGTGCAGTTGATCTGCATGCTCATGCCGAGGCGTTTCAAGTTGCGGAACCCGTTCATTGCCGCGGCCAGTGAACCGGCTTGTTTGCGGAAATTGTCGTGCGTTGTTTCATCTGCGCCGTCAATGCTGATGGCGACGCGTTGGATACCGGCATCCACAATGGCGCGGGCGACGGTCTCGTTGATCAACGTGCCGTTCGTGGCCAGCGCGACCGTCAATCCGCGAGACTGAGCATGCCGGGCAATGGCGAAGATGTCCGGACGGAACAAAGGTTCCCCACCGGAAAGCACGAGGATTGGTTTGGCAAACCGGGCCAGATCATCCACGAAGTCGAACGCCTCCTGGGTGGTCATGTCGTTTTGCATGAGTTGCTTGCTGACGTCGAGGCGACGGCAGTGGATACATTCCAAGTTGCAGCCCGCCGTGGTTTCCCAAAATAGGAGGCGAGGCACGTAAGTGGTTTCAGATGCTGCGATCATCTTGCCCGGCAGGGTTGCACCGCTTGTGCCACCAAAACCGGCAAATGGTCAATTATCTGTGTGACAAGCAAATAGACTGCCGGTCAAAGCGGCGTTTCTATCCGGGAACGTGACATTTTGGCGGGAAGATTTTGCCCAGCCGACATCTTGTCTGCATGACCATTCTGTCAACGGACTCACGGCACAGTCAGGGATGCCGGCGTACACTCACAAATAATTTAACAAATCTGAACAAATGCTCGACAATTTGAAGCGAGAGAGTAGTTTCTATGCGTAGTAGTCAAA
>CAZEQV010000279.1:0-5013 GCA_964514435.1 uncultured Verrucomicrobiota bacterium | reverse complement strand
TCTGCGTCCGCAATTCCGGCGTGCGTGCGGTGGTGGAAGGCGTGGGCGATCACGGCTGCGAATACATGACCGGCGGGCGCGTGGTGGTGCTCGGCAGCACGGGACGGAACTTCGCCGCCGGCATGAGCGGCGGCATCGCCTACGTTCTCGACCCGAACGGAAAGTTCCCGGCCAACTGCAACAAACAGATGGTTGAACTGGAAAAACTGACCGATCCCAAGGAAATCGAGGAGGTGCGCCGCATGATCGAGCGCCATGTCGAGCATACCGGCAGCGAACTGGGCCGCAACGTCCTGAAACTGTGGGAGGAGATGGCGCCGCGATTCGTGCGCGTCATGCCGCGCGATTACAAGCGCGTGTTGCAGGCCATCGAGAAAGCCCAACGCGCCGGCCTGAGCGGCGACGAAGCCATGATGGCGGCGTTCGAGCAGAACTCGCGCGACTTGTCGCGTGTCGGCGGAAACTGATTTTTCATCGGAGAACAGACATGGGAAAACCAACCGGATTCATTGAGTTCCAACGAGAGTTGCCGGCCGACCGTTCGGCTGTGGAGCGCGTCAAGGACTGGAACGAGTTCCACCTTCACATGCCCGAAGACAAGCTGAAGGCTCAGGGCGCGCGCTGCATGGACTGCGGCATACCGTTTTGCCACAACGGCACGTTGTTGGCCGGCATGGCCAGCGGTTGCCCCATCAACAATCTCATACCGGAATGGAATGACCTGGTTTATCGCGGACTGTGGAAGGAAGCGCTCGATCGTCTGCACAAGACGAATAATTTTCCCGAGTTCACCGGGCGCGTGTGTCCCGCGCCGTGCGAAGGCTCGTGCGTGTTGGGAATCAACAACCCGCCGGTCACCATCAAGAACATCGAATGTTCCATCATAGACAAGGGATGGGACGAAGGCTGGGTCAAACCCGAACCGCCTGCCAAGCGAACCGGCAAGAAGGTCGCCGTTGTCGGGTCCGGTCCTGCCGGCCTTTCCGCCGCCGCCCAACTCAATAAAGCCGGTCACCTTGTCACGGTGTACGAGCGTGCTGACCGTCCCGGCGGATTGCTGATGTACGGAATCCCCAACATGAAGCTCGACAAAAAGGAAGTCGTACTGCGTCGCCTCAAACAGATGGAAGATTCCGGCGTGAAATTTGTCTGCAACACCGAGATTGGCAAGAACCTGCCGGCGGAGAAACTCCTCAAGGATTTTGATGCCGTGGTGCTTTGCACCGGCGCGACCAAGCCGCGCGATTTGCCCATCGAAGGCCGGCCGCTCAAGGGCATCCATTTCGCCATGGAGTTTCTCACCGCCAACACCAAAGCGTTGCTCGACGGCAAGAAGAACGGTTCGTTCATCAGCGCCGAAGGCAAGGATGTCATCGTCATCGGCGGCGGCGATACCGGCACCGATTGCGTGGGCACCTCGCTGCGTCATGGTTGCCGGAGCCTTGTGCAACTGGAAATCCTGCCGCAACCCCCGCTGGAACGCGCCCCCGACAACCCATGGCCGCAATGGCCGAAGGTGTACCGCATGGATTACGGGCAGGAAGAGGCCGCGGCCCGGTTTGGCGCCGATCCCCGTCAGTACTTGATCACCGCCAAAAAGTTTGTGGGCGACGACAACGGCCGGGTCAAAAGCGTGCTCACCGTGCGCGTCGAATGGAAGCGTGACGACAAGGGACGATTCATTCCCCAAGAAGTGCCCGGCACCGAAAAGGAATATCCCGCGCAACTCGTGTTGCTGGCGATGGGATTTCTCGGACCCGAAGACATCATCGCCGAACAACTCAAATTGGAACGCGACGAGCGCAGCAACTTCAAAGCCCCCCACGAGAAATACACCACGAACATTGCCGGCGTCTTCAGCGCGGGAGATTGTCGGCGCGGCCAGAGCCTCGTGGTCTGGGCGATCAACGAAGGACGCGGCGCCGCCCGCGAGTGCGACCGTTACTTGATGGGCGCGACCGACCTGCCCTGAGGCCGGTACGTTTTTCCTGACGGCAACGGTTTCAGTTTCGCGCCGAGTTTCTCCAACGCGAACACCGCCGCGCCGCGCAACGACGCCTCCGGCTCGGCGCAAGCCGAAACTGGTCGCCCCAACACATCGGCCAGCAACTGCATGTCGGCGCCGTTCCGGCTCAGTCCGCCCGACACCACGAACCGCAGCTTGCCGGGCAGTTGCTCGATAATCCGTCCCAACTGACGGAACGTGGCCTCGCGGATCGCGCGCGCAATGTCCGCCGCCGTCGTCGCCATGGTGATGCCCCCGATGAACCCGCCCGGCTCCTCGACCCAGTCGGGAGCCCGTTCCGCCACCCACAACGGATTTACTGTCAAACCGTGTGCCACCTTGCCGGCCGAGCCGTCCCATCGCAACTCGCGCTCGCACCACGCCCGCAGGTTGCCGGCATTGCTGATGGCGCCGCCGACCACGTACCGGCGTGCGTCCACCCGGTACGCAAACAAGCCAAACGGCGCGCGCGCCACCTGGCCGGTCTGCATCACCCGCACAGCGGCGCTGGTTCCGTAATTGATCGCGGCCACGTCGTGAACGGTGGCGTCGGAACCGAGGTTGCCGGCCGCGCCGTCGCCGATGGCCGGGAACCACAGCGCGCCCCGCCAGTTGCCGGGTTCATCGGACACGACGTTGAGTTGTTCGCGGCTGATGCGACAAACCTCCAGCAACTCATCATCCCAATCCAACCGCGATGGACTAAACAGACCGGTAGCGGATGCCATCGAGTAGCTGACGCTTGTTTCGCCGGTAAGCTGGAGCTGCAACCATTCCCCCACGGACGACCAGTGGTGGACGCGACGAAACAGCGCTGGGTTCGTTTGCCGCAACCACACCAGCTTGGCCGGCCAGAATGGCGTCCGCAACATGCAACCGGTGCGGGCGTGAATGCGTTTCTCCGAAAGGCGCGCGCGAAGTTCCCGGGCTGCTTCGCGGCACCGTGAATCTGCCCACGTGTAAATCGGCGTGATGGGTTCCTTGTTCGCATTGAGTCCCATCAACCCATGCCAGAAACAAGACACACCCACCGCGACCGGTTCATGGCTTTCCGCACTTCGACGCAGGCATCGCCACGCCGCCCGTTTGATTTCGGTCGGATCAAGTTCCGCCGTGCCGTCCGCTCCGTGCCGCACCCGGTACGCTTGCTGAGCCAGCGTGGACGCCACGCGTCGCCCGGTCAGATCGAACAAGGCGGAGCGAACCGATGATGTGCCAATATCCAGTGCTAGTATCCGCATGGCTTACCGGGTAATCGGCGCGGGTTCGATTTGCGACCCTTTTCTTGACCGAGGACGCACGGTTGAGTAATGAGCCGAGTATGCAATCGCATCCCCTGTATCCGGGTGTAGTTCAAACCTTTGGGCAGCGACCGGATTGTAGGGCGCGCATCCCCGTTGTTTGGGGTGCGCGCCGCGAACGACCTTCGACCCACGCCCGCGGCGGGAAGCCTAAACGACAGGCATTCCCGCCCCACAATTGCCTGCCCAAAACTACTAACTGCGTCCCCTGTGTCCTGAAACCTTGACGGCTGCGCAGGTTTCGCAGTTTGACCGTGACGGCTATTTGGCTCTTGACCAAGCTTTGTCGCTGGAGGAAGTGGCGGTGGCGCGCGCCGCGTTGTCCGGGTTGGTCCGACGCAACGCCGAAAAGTCCGGTAGTTTGGGACGAACGATGGTGCAATTCGAAAAGGGCGTGAAAAGCGATCCGTTCGATGAGTTGAAGGTGCGAAAGCTGATGTGGTTTTGCGGCTCGAACGAGTTTCTTCACGGACTGGCCCACGCGCAACGGCGGATTCGCGGGGTCGTCGAATCGTTGATCGGACGAGACCCGATCCTGTTTCAAGACATGGCATTGATCAAACCGCCTTTCATCGGCAGCGAGAAGCCGTGTCATCAGGACAACGCTTATTTTTCTGTGACACCGTTGGAGGCGGTTCTCGGAGTGTGGATCGCGCTCGATGACGCCACGGTCGGCAATGGCTGCATGCACGTGTTGTCGGGCGAACACAAAGTCGGACCACGTCGCCACTATCACGACCGGGACTGTGAGATTATTCCCGACCGGCTGGAGCCGGTGCGGGCACAGCCGGTGGAATTGCGGGCCGGCGGCGCGATGTTCTTTGCCGGTATGCTGCCGCACATGACGCCGCCCAATTCATCACCGGACCGGCGGCGCGCGCTGCAGTTTCATTACCGGTCGGCGACCAGCCAGATCGTGAGCCGCGAGGAGTACGACAAAGTGTACGCCGAGCCCGACGGCACACCCGCCTCGTGCGAAGCCGCGCCTCCGAAAGCTTAGAGTCAACCGTCAGTCTGCTTGTCTCAGAGCATGTCCGGATATATATTTCGAGCGTCCGAGGCGGCGTGACATCAGGCCGATCATGGCGATGTAAGTAAACGCCTCGCTGTGATCCGTGCGCTGTTCGTAATCACAGCGCAACCGGCGGCCACTTCACCAACCAAACCCAAGAGCGTTCGACAATCCAGCGTTTGCGCAAGACTACAAAGTGGTTTCCGCCTGGGCGGGGCACAATCGCCAACTCAATCTTGCGTCGCTGGCGGATGGCCCACATCCAATCCACCAACTTCCCTGCGTACCCCCATCTGCCCAGATGATCACCAAGCGACTGAACCTATGCGTCAAGTTCGACAGCATGGTGCGCCCGGCGTCTCGATCCTGTACCTGAGCGGGACTGGCCTACACCAACAACACCAAGCCCAAGGTGTCCACCAACAAATGCCGTTTGCGGCCGCTGACTTTCTTGCCCACATCATAACCACGTACGCGGCCTTGGTTCGCCACCTTAACCGATTGGCTGTCCACAATTCCTTCCGACGGTTTGCGTGGTTTGTCGTGGCGCTCACGCAGCTGGGTGCGCAACGCCTTCGGAATCTTCTGCCACGCCCCCCGTCGCGTCGCCACCGGCGAAGCCATTCATGGACGGTGGACCACGGCGGGAATTTGTGGGGCAGCATGCGCCACGCACACCCACTGCGCAATACATA
>CAZEQV010000278.1:0-5032 GCA_964514435.1 uncultured Verrucomicrobiota bacterium | reverse complement strand
GTATCCCACTGTCGGGATCGTACATGCGATAGAAGTCATTCATTTTGGCCTTGGTCGGTTCGACTGCCGCAATGGTCAATCGTGACTTTCCGAATCCCTCCTTCAGACCTTTCAGACGCGCTTCACTGACGGGATTGGGTTGGGACGACGTGGCAGGGAGTTGAAAGACGACGACGCTCCCGCCGCGTGGAAAATCTTTGGCAATCGCTTGTCCAAGAACGTAACCGAGACCCTCTTCCATGCGAATATATCCGGGCGGGATGTTCTGTCCGCCCAGTTGATCGCGGGTGACCATGGCGATGACCAAGACGATGGTCAAAATGGCAAACCCGACCGTGAGCAGATTGAAGAGAGGCGGATTCCGTCTGCGCATTGCCAAACTGAGGGCCAAGGCCATTGCCACGAGTGCCAATAAGAGTTTCACAGCCGGTCTCCTTTCGATGCCGCATTATGCCCCGGTAGGCTGTCACCGTCCATAGCAATCTCGCTGTCAGCATGTTGGCTTTGAGCAAGTTGAGAAAACCAGCCCCACTGGAACGCTCCCTGCTTGGAGGTATTCGGAGTTATCTAGCATGGGTCTATTGGACAAACTGGGAGCGTCGGTCTTCCACAGACGACATTCGTCGTTGGAACGCCGGACCGCCACCGTGCTCATCATTGACGATGACGCGGTGTTGTTGGAGTCACTTGCCGAACTTCTCCGCCAAGCGGGGCACAATGTCCTCACCTCTCCCACCGGCCAGAAAGGATTGGAGCTTCTCCGGTACTCAGCCCAGATGGTTGACTTCGTGTTGCTGGACTTCAACATGCCCCGCTGTGATGGCACGCAAACATTGGCGCACCTCAGAAAACTCAACCCGCACACCCGGGTCATCGGAATCAGCGGTTCTTCGGCGTCCGCGCTGCCATCACCCTTTCGTGATGGCGTGGACCGTCTGCTGCAAAAGCCCCTACAGTCTTCCGACATCTTTGCCACCTTGGAGGCGATGGCGACGGAAGAACCCGGCAGCAACGCCGCGCGCCTCCATCACGGGCTGCCGGTCGTGGAAAAGCCGGTTCTCTCTGATTTTGAAGTCGAAACAGAACGCTGTGCCAAACTCGTAGCCCAAAACATTCTTGGCACCGATGAATGGCCTCAGGCGCGCGAGAAGTTCCTGAACATGGCACCGGACCGGCGAGAGGAAGCGGTGGTGTTTCTCCGTGAATTGCACAGTCTCTACGCAGCCGGCATCGTCACGAAGGCGGAATACAAAACCAAGAAACAGGTCATCCTGCACCGTGGTGTCGCCATATCACCGGCCAAGGAACCGGAGCCCGTCGCCGTGCCAACGCCATGAATCTGCCCTCCTTCTCGATTGATTGGGTTCTGGACCGGCAACGGCGCGCGATCCTCGCAGCCCCATCCGATCCGGTGCTCTGGGAAAAGCTCGCCAAATTTGCCTCCTCGCACAACCGCACCACACAATTCTTCGATTTCTGCCGTCAAATGATCCGGCTCAGCCCCGCCAATCACATCGCATGGACGCACGCCGAATCAATCGCGCCCGGCCTGGTCACGACCGACGACTGGCTGGATTTCTGCAAACAAATCGTCCTCGCCAATCTCAACGAACCCAGCGCGTGGAAACAATTCGACTCGGCTTGCCACCTGGCCGAACACCGCGCGGAGTTTCTGTCGTTTTGCACCGAAGTCGTGGAGCAGCATCCGGACAACCATCACGCCCTCGCGCGCCTCGTTCCCGCCTACAAGGAACAGGGCAAATACAATCAAGTGATTGACGCGGCGATTCGGATCATTCGACTCAAGAAGGACGACGCCCAGACATGGTGCAACTTGGCCGATGCCTACGCCGCGCATTGCCGGTTCGCCGAAGCCGTGCGCGCGTACAAACGAGCCATCGAACTCAAACCGCGTTTCGTCGTGGCTTGGAACAGCCTCGGCAACATCCATCATACAATGGGCAAATTCACGGAAGCCGCGGCCGCCTACCGCAAATCCATCGAGATCAATCCCAAAGACGCCAGCCCGTGGGTCTGGCTGTGCATGGCCTACACGCACATGGGCAAGTACGACGATGCCGAGAAAGCCATCGCCGAAGTCAAAAAACACCTGCCGTCCGTCGCCAATATGCTCACCGAGCAACTCGCCGCCACCACCATGCGTTGATCCGCTCCGCGCGTGTCATCACGCCATCTTTCGGCTAGTATCCACACCATGGTGCGACGCTGGAAACTCTGCACGGTTCTCTTGATCGGACTGGTTGTGTTCGCCAACGCCGTTGCCTACCGGCACGCGTGGCGCATGACGCATTTTGTCCCCGCCGGGGAACGCACCTTGCGGCCCCAGAAGCTCACCGGCTGGGAGAAACTTGGTGTCCTCATCAAGGGCGTGACGGTGCCCAAACCGCCATCGCACCTGCCCGGACCCGGACACCCGCAGCCGGCTCGCATCGTGTCCATTCCCACATCCGACAACCTTACCTTGGAATCCTGGGACATTCCCGGCACACAACCAGACCGGGTGATTGTTATGTTCCACGGATACGCCGTCGCAAAGTCGGTGATGATCGGTGAAATGAAAATCTTCCACGAACTCGGCTGGCGAACCGTGCTGGTGGATTTCCGTGGTTCCGGCAACTCCGCAGGCATGATCACCTCCTTTGGTTGGCACGAAGCTCGTGATGTCGCCGCGGCCGTCCGATGGGTCCGTCAAGAATGGCCCGGCGCGAAGCTAATCCTCTACGGCCAATCCATGGGCGGAGCGGCCATCCTCCGAGCATTGGCTCTCGAAGACATCACGGCGGACGGTATCATCATCGAATGTGTGTTTGACCGCATGCTCACCACCATCGGCCATCGTTACCGGGCCATGAACCTGCCGGCATTTCCCGCTGCCAATCTGCTCACATTCTGGGGCGGCTTTCAGCAAGACTTCCCCGCGTTCCAACACAACCCAGCCGACTATGCTCGCTTGGTGAGCGTACCGGCATTGGTGATGGGCGGGGAATGCGATCCGTGGGTGAAACCGTCCGAAACCCTCTCCATCGCCGGCAACCTGAAGGGACCGGTGCGCTGCAAAGTGTTCAAGGGGGCCGGGCACGGCAGCTTTCGCACGGAAGTCGGCGAACCTTACCGTGCGTTGTTGCGAGACTGGCTCAACGAACGGTGACCGCCCAAACCCGGTTACTCCAAATCCGTCCACGTCACCAAGTCTGCCACATGCGGCCGTCCGTCGTGGTGCCACGTCAATGGCGGACGCTGCATCTGGCCAACGGGACAAATCCGCGAAACACCCAACCCCGCCAATTCGCCGGCCAACGCCGTCAACCGCGCTTCCACGGTCGCCACGCCCACGCAGGAAATGAGTCCTTTGAACCGATGCAGTCCTTTGACGACCCGCTTCAAACCGTCTGTCGGTTTTACATACACCAAGCGGTTCAAACACGACAGCGCGAAGCTCGGTTCATCGTCGTAGATCACCGCCCATTGATTGGGAACGCGACTGGCCCAAACCGCGATGCGGCGGTCGTTTGACGAGCGGAACTCATAGCCGGTGCGCACGCGCTCGAACTGCGCCGCGTCGTCCACCGACATCATTCCCCGCGGCGCTCTCGCCTGAAAGTCAGCCATCGCCACGCTCAACGCTTCCGCGAACTTCCGCGGTGTGACGCTGCTGCCTTCTTCCACGTACACCACGTGCGGCGACAAACATCCTTGCTGGTCATACATGGAAACGTCAAACGCCACATCCGCCGCCAGTTGAGGCAACGTCTCCGGGCTTAAAGCGTCTCGTGTCACAACAGCCAAACTCACCTTGGGGCCGTATCCCGCGAACCGGGTGTTTTCCGGCGCCATTTGCCGCAATGCCTGAAGGCTTCCCTCATCGCCGTAGGCAATCACGGCATCTGACGCCGCAATTGCCTCACGGGTCACGGATGTATCTTGACGAGACCATTCCAACACGGCCAGGCAACCGGCCAGCTCCGGGTCAACCTCGCGCAATGATTCCTCGAACAACTTGGGAAACACCGTGTCGCGCGACGACATTTTTACGAGGTTGGCCGATTTCAGCAACAGCCCGATGCATATGGTCACAATGCCGGGAGGCGGCACGTTGCCGGCCAGCACGTGGGTGATGACAGCGGGTCCCCGCGCCATTCGTCCCTCGTGAAAGCCATCCAACACCCGGCGATTTCCCAGCTCGGAATCCAGCATCGCGCCCCATCCATCCTTTGTCAGTGGCGCGAAGGTTAATGTCACCGCTTCCTGCACCATGGCCTCCGAATAGCCGGTGACGGATGGCGCCACATGAGCGATCCGCGCCCGCCACGGACTATCCTCAGGAAGCCAGCGCGCCGCCGTTTCGGCAAGGGACTCGATGATGCTGTCCACGCTTCGAGACGACGAAATCGCACCGGCGGCGCTGACAATTCGCGCCGTCGCACTCTGAAGATCTTGCAGACTGATGCTCATCGCTTTTGCCAGGCTTCCGCCGAGAGGGAACAGCCGCGCACTTCCGCGCCGGCTCGCCGGCCCACAATCAGAAACCCGTCGGTGGTCATGATGCCCATGTCTTCGGTCTGCAAGCAAGCCACACTATCCACATTCGCCAGATCCCAAATGCGCAGTAGACCCGGTTCGCCGGGCTTGGCCACCTCACCGGAGCGCGGATCCATCACCCGCACCCGCGTCCACGGCGGCGCCACCTTCACGGCGGTCTTCGTGCCGGTGCGCAGGGATTGGTCATAGAACTGGCTGCTCAACTCCGTCATCCCGTACTCATTGATGATATGCGTGCCCGGTACGCCGAGCGTTTCCCCGATGCAGCGGTGCAACTCGTCGCGGCTCACTTCACGGGAGCGTCCCTTAAATCCTCCCGTCTCCATGACGCGCGACCCTTCCGGCAGGCTGAAGATGCGGCGGGTCTGCCGGCAATGATCCAGGAAATGCACGAACGAAAAAGCGGTTCCCAACAACATGACCGGCCCGGCCGCATTCTGGCGGCGGCCCGCATCGGCAAGACGCGGCTCAT
>CAZEQV010000277.1:0-5048 GCA_964514435.1 uncultured Verrucomicrobiota bacterium | reverse complement strand
GGTCATGGCGTCCACGCTGCTGGTGGCTTCGTCGAGAATAAGGATGCGGGGATCGGCCAGCATGGCTCGGGTGAAACAGACCAATTGCCGTTGACCGAGTGAGATGCCGGTTCCCCGTTCGCCGACGACCGTCTGGAGTCCGTCCGGCAGGGCATCAAACAGGTCGGTGCAGTCCAGCGAGCGCGCCGCGGCGAGCACCTCTTCGTCCGATGCGCTGGGTTTGCTGAGGCGGATGTTGTCGAGGACGGTGCCGGTGAAGAGGAAGTTCTGCTGTGTGACCATTCCCATCTGGCGATGCAGGGAATCGGTTTTTACGCCCACGAGGGTGTGACCGTCAATGAGCACGGCGCCTTGTGTGGCGACGTAGAACTTGGCGATGAGATTGATGATGGAACTCTTGCCGCTGCCGGTATGTCCCACCAACGCGATGGTTTGGCCGGGATTGGCGGTGAAGTTGATGTCCTGAAGCACGGGCCTGCCGGGTTCGTAGCCGAACCAGACGTTTTGGAACTCGACGCGGCCTTGGATGGGAGGAAGATCGCGGGCGGTCTGCGGGTCGGCCCAGTCGGGTTGGGTGTCCAGCAGGCGGAACACGCGTTCGCAGCCGGCCATGGCGGTCAGGGCGTGGTTGTATTGTTGTCCGAGCGTGGGGATGGGCGAGAAAAACATGTTGGCCAGAAAGAGAAACTGGATCAGGCCGCCGATGGATTGATGGATGTCCGGGTTCATGACCCGGTAGCCTCCGAGCAACAGGAGCACGGCCACGAAGAATTGCGTGTTCATTTCCAGCAACGGCAGGAAAACAGCGGTGCGCCGGGCCACGCCGATGTTGTAGCGGGAGTGATCCGTGGCCAGTTGCCGAAAGATGCCGGCGTTGATTTCCTGGCGGACGAACCCCTGGGTGACGCGAATGCCGTGCACCGATTCCGCGAGGGTGCTGGTGATGCGGCTGAAGCTCTCCTGCACCTCCCGGTGGGCTTTGCTGAGTTTGGCGCGAAAGATCCGGTTTAACAGCCACAAGATTGGCGCCATCGCCACCATCACCGAGAACAGGACGATGTCGTACCACGCCATCAGCACCGCCGCCACGAGCATCTGGCCGGCTTGCACCATGCTGACGAACAGCACGTCCTGCACGCCCTGCCGGACGGATTCAACATCCGAGGTGACGCGGCTGATGATGCGCCCGAGTTTGGTGCGATTGAAGAAGGACATCGGCATCCGCAACAAATGGGCGAAGATTTCGTTGCGCAGGTCGTGCACCACGGATTCGCCCAGCTCCAGGGCGAGCCGTTGCCGGAAATGAAACGTGAAATGCGTGGTGGCCGCAAACGCCGCGAAGGCCAGCGCGGCCCAGATTGTGCCCGGCCAATCTCCCCGGGAGATGGGGCCGTTGATGACCGCGCCGGTGGCCCAGACCAGCAGGGGCAGTTGGATGGAACGAATGATGACCAGCGTGAACAACCAGTTCCGTTTGGCCCGGTACCGTCGCGCGTAGCTGAACAGCCGCCGGATCAATCCAAAATCCAGCGGCCGCGTCTCCATCTCGTATTCGGGGTCGCGGCGTGTGCGCGTGAGCGAAAGCGGCAGGTCCGGTACGCTCACTTCGTCAGACCCAGTCTTTCATATTGGCTTTCGGGGGCATCACATTCGCGCATCAATTTAACGAGCAGGTCGCACATGCGAGCCTCGATTGTGCGGTCGTGCAGCGGGGACTGTTGACGTGGGTCGTTCTGCACATCCCACAGCAATGTTTGGAACAAGGACTCATCCCGCACCCAGGCCGAGCCGGGAACACGCATGGTCCGGCAACCTTTGGTGAAGGAGAACGGTTCGGCCAACTGAATGTCTTGGAGTTCGTTCACGTTGAAGGGCGCGCGCATGTGCGTGGGCATCATGGTGTGCTGAAACAGCGGCTTGTTCTCTTTCAATTTTGGCGCACGCATGTAGACGTACCGGCCATCGGTGACGTTGACGTGGCCGCCGAAGACGCCGAACAAGCCCGCTTCACGTACCGGCTTGTCTGATGCAATCGTGTCCCGCAACGGCTTACCCAGCATGTCCTTCGTCGGTTCGATGCCGAAGTATTCCAGCAACGTCGGCGCGAGATCAATAGTCTGCACCAGACTTTGCCGGCGCTCGTTCTTTTTGCCGCAGCGCGGATCCCACACGAAGAACGGGATGTTGGCGTGCTCCTGATACCACGGACACCAGACCTTGGTCCATTTGTCATGTTCGCCGAGCAGAAATCCGTGGTCAGTGCAGACGATCAACATCGTGTCCTTCCACATGTCGAGTTCGTCCATCACATCGAGTACCTCGCCGAGGTAGGCGTCGCACATCGAGAGCAAGGCGGCGTACTCGTACCGGCAATGTTCAATTTCTTCTGCCGATTCTTCGACACCCCGGTACGGCGGCCAGTCGAAGTGTCTGCCTTTGTAATTGTCGTAATGCTGCGCGTAGAGATCCTTGTACTTGCGCTGGGTGAAGAACGGTTCGTGCGGGTCGAAGGTTTCGATCTGGAGAAACCAACGGTCGTCGTCTTTGTTGCGGCGGATGAAATCAAGGCCGGCAGCGAACGTTTGGGGCTGCGGTTGATCGGATTCGCGGCGCATGAATTGCCGGTTCACCCAGTCTTGCCGCCACATGTCGCCCGATCGGCTGGCGACGCATTCCGGTGGGTTGGGATTGGCGACCTGACCTTTCCACGGATCACCTTCCTGACCGCGGAAGAACTCCCAGGAACTGTATTTGGTGTGATACGTGCAACCTCCGTCTTCGAAATAATGATAATGGTCCGTGACCAAGTGTGAATAAACCCCGTTCTTCTTGAGAATCTCCGGCATCGAATCATCGAACGGCTCCAACGGTCCCCAGCTCCGATGCAGAAAGTTGGGGCGGCCGGTGTGGATTTCACGCCGGGCCGGCATGCACGGCATGGAACAGATGTACGCGCGGTCAATTGTCACCGCGCGTTGCGTCAGACGCTGGAAATTCGGGGCGTGAATCCAGTTACAGCCGTATGGCGGCAGCATGTGTCGGTTCAACGTGTCGAACATGACCATAATCGCTTTCATTCAGTCTCCTTGTTGCGATTCACAACTAACAAACGATGCCGGCTGACACAATCACTGAGTTCAAAATGTCCTGCTGCTTTTTCGGCTTGCCTTGCCGGTTCGCCCGCAAAAGGCTGATGATATGCTGTTGCCTCATGACAGTATCACGCCGGACCCGGTGGAAGTCGCGCCGCATCCATCGCGTCGCAGCGATTTGGCCGAACTGTTCACGACCGCGTGGCCGTTGATCGTCATCAACTTGGCGATCACCGGCATGCAGTTCGTGGACGGGTTGATGGTCGCGCCGCTCGGGGAGGATGCGTTGGCGGCCATCTTGCCGGCTTACATGTTCTATCTGGTGCCGCTGGTGTTCGGTCACGGTGTCCTGGCGGTGATCAACACGTTTGTTGCCCAACATGCCGGTGCGGGCGACCAAAAGCAGTGCGGACCGGTCACGGCGCAAGGGTTGTGGTTCTCCGTCGGATGGGGGTTGTTGTTGCTGGTGCAACTGCCCTGGGCCGGATGGTATTTTCGATTGCTGGGTCACAGTCCGACAGTGCAGGCGTTGGAGGTGGATTATTTCCGTTGGTGTTTGGCGGGCTCGGTGCCGGCCCTCGTGGTGGTGGTGTTGTCGAGTTTCTTCACAGGACTGTTGAAGCCGCAGATACTCGTGGTGACCGGTCTGGGCGCAACGGGTGCCAACATCTTCTTCAATTGGCTGTTGATCTACGGCAACTGGGGTGCGCCGGCCATGGGCGTCAGCGGAGCGGCATTGGGGACGGCGTTGGCGACGTGGTGTCAGGCGTTGGCGTTGCTGGGTTGGTATTGGACCGGCGCGCGGCGACGCGACTACGGCACCGGGTCAGTGCGGTTGGAGCCACAGTTGTTTATCCGGTTGATTCGTGTCGGCGCACCGGCAGGGGCGATGCCTGTGTTCGATCTCTTGACGTGGGGCGTGATCATCATCGCCTTGATTGGGATGTTTGGAACGGCGCACCTGGCCGCGAACAGCATCGTCATCCGGTATCTGCACCTGTTGTTCATGCCGTCGTTTGCCATCGGCACTGTTTTGACCGCGATGGTGGGGCAGGCCATTGGGGCCGGTGACCCCGACCGGGCGCAACGGCGAGCATGGCTGGGATTCAAGCTCATTTCCAGCTACATGGTCTGCGTGGGGTTGGTCTATTTCCTCTATCGTGAACCGTTGATGCGTGTGTTCACCGACGAAGAAGCCGTCGTTCAGGCCGGTATGCGGATATTCTTGTGCGTGGCGATCTATCAACTCTTTGATGCGATGTTCCTGACGTATTCGCACACGTTGCGCGGTGCGGGCGACACGGTGTATCCGACCTTGTTGATGGTGGTATCCGGCACGGTAGTACTGGTCGGGGGCGGACTTGCTCTGGTGCGGTGGGCGCCGGGACTGGAATCGCTCGGACCGTGGTTGGCGACGACCGCGCACGCCATTGTCTTGGGGCTGGGCATGCTGGTTCGTTGGCAGTCCGGCCACTGGCGAAAGATTCGCATCCTGCCGGCCCGGTCAGGCGCGGCGCACTGAAAATCGGTCCGGCGCACCGCAAGTTTTGACAGGGCCCCGTGGGTGCCAGACTTCCGATTCGTGCCTTCTACCGGTGGCGCAAGCGTCCCTGCTTGCGCAGCCACAGGCTCCCTCTTCACGTTCCTTTCTCCTGAGTCCCCTCGCGAAGAAGCGTGTAGCTACACAGTCCCCACTCGCCCTCCTCCTACTCGTCTCCCCCCTCGTTCCCAAACTCTGTTTGGGAACGCGCTTGCTGGCGAAACTCGGTTTCGCAGCGTCTTTTCCCATCCGCTATGCCAGCATGTCACGGGCTTGCAGGGGTGCACGGCAAGTCTTGTAGGGCGGGCACGCCTGTCGTGTAGGCGGCCCGCCGTTGGTTTGGGGTGTGAACCAGGGGCGCGGGCGCGGTGGGCGAAGCGGGGTTGGAGTGGACGCGGCATGTGTCGAGTCGGTTC
>CAZEQV010000276.1:0-5049 GCA_964514435.1 uncultured Verrucomicrobiota bacterium | reverse complement strand
CCAAGCGTGACGAAGTCGCCCGGCTGCGCCCCACCTTGCCGGCTCTGATGGAGCAGGCAAAGGCTCGCGCCGATCGTCGAGACTTTGCCGGGGCGCTTACATCTGGGAAACCGGCCTCGTTGATCGCCGAAATCAAAAAGGCGTCGCCGTCCGCCGGTGTCATTCAACCGGACTTCGATCCGGTCAAGATGGCCCGTCAATATCAGACGGCCGGTGCCCACGCATTGTCCGTGTTGACCGACGTACAATACTTTCAAGGCAGCATCGCTTATTTGGAATCGGTCCGGCAGGCCGTGAGCTTGCCGATCTTGCGCAAAGATTTCACCATTGATGAACTGCAGGTTTACGAGGCGGCTGCCAAGGGCGCGGATGCCATTCTGTTGATCGTGGCGATTTTGGATGATGCCCGGTTGCGTTCCTTTCAACAGTTGGCCGGTGCGCTTCGCTTGGCCGCGTTGGTGGAAGTCCATGACGACCAAGAACTCGACCGCGCGCTCGCGGCCGGCGCACCGATCATCGGGATCAACAACCGCGATTTGAAGGATTTCACCGTTGATCTGGCGACCACCGAGCGATTAGCGGCGCGCATTCCGGCCGGCACGCTGATTGTGGCCGAGAGCGGTATTCACACCGCTGCCGATGCGCGGCGGGTGAGGGCGGCCGGCGCTTCGGCGATTCTGGTTGGTGAATCGTTGATGCGTTCCGGCAACGTGGCCGATAAAGTGCGGGAGTTGTTGGGATGATGAATACGCGCGTCAAAATCTGCGGGATCACCAATGTGGACGACGCCTTGATGGCGGTGGAGATGGGCGCGGACGCGTTGGGGTTCATCTTCTATCCCAAGAGTCCCCGGTATGTGAAGATCGCGGATGCGGCGAACATCTGCGACCGGTTGCCGCCGTTCGTGGCGAAGGTCGGGGTGTTCGTGGATGAACTGGAGTATGAGATCGAGAAAGCGTTGCGGGAATGTCTGTTGACGGCGCTTCAGTTTCACGGCGACGAGCCGCCCGGTTTTTGCCAGAAGTTCCCGGCCAAGTCGGTGAAAGCGATCCGGATGCGGGATGAATCATCGTTGCGATTGGCGGCGGAGTATGACGTTGACGCTCTGTTGCTCGATACCTACACTGGCGATTCGCGCGGCGGGACCGGCAAGGTCTTTGATTGGTCGTTGGCGGTGCGGGCGCAGAAACTCGGTCCCCCCATCATATTATCGGGCGGTCTGACCGCGGAAAACGTGGCCGAGGCCATCCGCACGGTCGAACCGTATGCCGTGGATACTGCCAGCGGGGTGGAAAGCGCGCCGGGGCGGAAAGATCCGGAAAAAGTGCGGAGATTTATCGAAGCATGCAAAAGCATCTGACATCAGTTCCCGACCGGCACGGTCACTTCGGGCCGTACGGCGGGATGTATGTGCCGGAGACGTTGATGGCGCCGTTGCAGGAGTTGACGGCGGAGTACCATCGCGCCCGGCGCGACCGGTCCTTTCGCCGGGCACTTCGCTATTATTGGCAGGAGTTTTGCGGACGACCGACGCCGTTGTATTTCGCCGAGCGGATGAGCCGGGAACTTGGCGGGCCTCGGATTTATCTCAAACGCGAAGACCTGCTGCATACCGGCGCGCACAAGATCAACAATACCGTCGGCCAGATTCTGCTGGCCAAGCGGATGGGCAAGAAACGCATCATTGCCGAGACGGGCGCCGGTCAGCATGGCGTGGCCACCGCAGCCGTGGCGGCCCGATTCGGCATGGAATGTGTCATTTACATGGGCGCGGTGGACATGGAACGCCAGGCGCTCAACGTGTACCGGATGCGGTTGCTCGGGGCAGACGTTCGCGGTGTGACGGCCGGCCAGAAGACGCTGAAGGAGGCCATCAACGAAGCGATGCGCGACTGGGTGACGAATGTGCGCACCACGCATTACATCCTCGGCAGCGTTCTGGGCGCGCATCCGTATCCGATGATGGTGCGCGATTTTCAAAGCGTGATCGGTCAGGAAGCGCGCCGTCAGATCTTGACGAAGGAGAGGAGGTTGCCGGACGCGCTGGTGGCTTGTGTCGGCGGCGGCAGCAATTCCATCGGGTTGTTTCACGCGTTTTTGAAGGACAAGAACGTGCGCATGATCGGCGTGGAAGGCGGGGGCCGGGGATTCCGACCAGGCGATCATGCGGCGAGGTTTCAAAGGGGCGGGTCGCTGGGCGTGTTGCAGGGAACCCGCACGTACGTGCTGCAAGACCCGGATGGCCAGATTCAATTGACACATTCCGTTTCGGCCGGTCTGGATTATGCGGCCGTCGGCCCCGAGCACAGTTATCTCCGCGACGAGAGACGCATCGAATACAGCTACGCCACGGACGTGGAAGCCTTGGAGGCATTCCAGTTTAGTTCGCGGATCGAGGGAATCTTGCCGGCGTTGGAATCAGCGCACGCGGTCGCGTATGTGATGAAGAATGCCGGTAAGCTGGGCAAAAAGGCTGTCGTCATCGTCAACATGAGCGGGCGCGGTGACAAGGACGTGATGCAGGTGGCGGATATTTTGAAGTTGAAGGTGATGCGATGAGATCCATGACCGGGTACGGGCGGGGCGAATGTTCGGAGAACGGATTCAAATTCAGCGTCGAGCTCAATTCCGTGAACCGCAAACAGTCGGACATTTCGATCAACATGCCGAAAGAGTTGATCGAGTTGGAGCCGCGCATCCGCGACGAGATCAACGCCCACCTGTCGCGCGGTCGGATCAACGTGGTGGTGGCGTTTCATCGCAGCAGCGGCGACGGAGCCGGTCAGGTGGAGTTGGACACGGAGTTGGCGGGCGCGTATGCCAAGGCGATTGCCCGGCTCCAGAAACAATTGAAGATCGAAGGGCCGGTCACGATGGACACGATTTTGCGCGCGCCGGGCGTGATGAAATTGTCCGAGTCAGCCGTGGACATTGAGGCTGTCTGGCCGTGTGTCGAGCGGGCGTTGAAACGGGCGTTGGCGCAGTTGATCAAGATGCGCGAGAAAGAGGGCAAACATCTGGCCAATGACCTCAGCGACCGATTGGGTCTTTTGGAGGAAGGGCTGCGCCAGATTCGCGCCGTCGCGCCCGAGGCCGTGAAACGGTATCGGGAACAGTTGCTGGCGCGGATCAAGGAGGCCGGCATCGAGGTTCCCGTGGACGACGAGCGTTTGGTCAAGGAGGTCGTGTTCTTTGCCGATCGGTGCGACATCACGGAGGAATTGACCCGGCTGGAAAGTCATTTCAGTCAATTCCGGTCACATTTGAAGTCCACCGAGCCGGTGGGGCGCACGCTGGATTTTCTGTCACAAGAGATGAACCGCGAGTGGAACACCATCGGCTCCAAAGCCAACGCCGTGGAAATCTCACAGGTGGTGGTTCGCATGAAAGCGGAATTGGAAAAGATACGCGAACAGGTTCAAAACATCGAATGAGCGACCACCGCACCGGGCTGATCATCGTCGTCTCCGCGCCGTCGGGCGGAGGCAAGAGTTCGCTGTGCCAGCGATTGCTGAACTGGTCGTCCAATCTCACGTACTCCGTGTCCTGCACGACGCGGCCGGTGCGCGGCGGCGAGGTGGATGGACGCGATTATTTCTTTCTGACCCGCGATGAGTTCGAGCGTCGCATCGCGGCCAACGAGTTTCTCGAATACGCCGAGTACAACGGCCACTATTACGGCACGCCGCGGACGTTTCTGGAGCAGCAATTGGCGGACGGCCGGGATATCCTGCTCGACATTGAGATTCAAGGGGCCGGTCAGCTTGCCAAGCGCATTCGCGGTGGCGGGTTCGCCTATCCGGACTCGCTGGTGATGATCTTCCTCATGCCGCCGTCGCTGGAATTGCTGGAAACGCGGTTGCGACGGCGCGGCACGGACAGCGAAGAAACGATCCAGCGGCGGCTGAAGATCGCCGAGCAGGAGATGGCGCATTGGGTTGAATATGATTACGTGATTGTGAGCGGCACGCTCGACGATGACTTCGCCCAGGGCAAAGCCATCCTGGTCGCCGAAAAATGCCGCGTGTCCCGTCAACCGAGAAACCAGCCATGGAAGCAAAACGAACTGTCATTGTAGGAGTCACCGGCTCCATCGCGGCATACAAAGCGCCCGACGTCGCCAGCCAGTTGAAGAAGATCGGTCACGATGTCCATTGCGTCATGACCCGCGACGCCACGCATTTCATCACCCCGCTGACATTGCAGACGCTCTCTCAGAACCCGGTCACGATTGACTTGTTCGCCGAAGGGGAAGGGCAGTGGCGTCCCACGCATCTGGCCATAGCCGACCGGGCTGATTTGCTTCTAATCGCACCGGCCACGGCCAACGTCATCGCCAAGCTGGCGCATGGATTGGCCGACGACGCGCTCAGTACCGTGGCGTTGGCTTTGCGCCCCGAGTCCAACATCCTCATCGCACCGGCCATGAACGGCAAAATGTGGCTTCACCCGGCCACCCGCGGGAACGTCGCCACCCTCCGCGACCGTGGCGTGAAGTTCATCGGACCCGCCGAGGGAATGCTCGCCTGCGGCTACGAAGGCATCGGACGCCTTTGGGACACCAACGAGATTGTGGCATTCGCGCAACAGTTGCTGGCCGGCGGGACATGAAACCGGGCGCACCGCAAGTTTGGACCTGGTTGGGAATTGTGGGGCGCGAATCCCTGTCGTGTAGGGTTCGCGTCGCGACCATGGTTCGCACCTCGAACCAACGGCGGGCAGCCTATGCGACAGGCGTGTCCGCCCTACAAAACTTGCGGTGCACTCAATGAAACTGGAATCGTCACTGCGATTTCTGGTCACGGCCGGGCCGACCCGCGAGTTTCTCGATCCGATCCGCTACATTTCCAATCGTTCGTCTGGCAAGATGGGCTATGCCCTGGCAGCCGAAGCCGCCGAAGTCGCCAGCCATGTCACGCTCGTCAGCGGTCCGGTCGCGTTGACCCCACCGGCCGGCGTGGAAATCATCCGCGTCATTTCCGCGCAGGAAATGGCCGACGCCGTTTTGTCCCGGTACGATTTGGTTGATGTGGTGATCATGGCGGCGGC
>CAZEQV010000275.1:0-5050 GCA_964514435.1 uncultured Verrucomicrobiota bacterium | reverse complement strand
TGGCGTGGTGTTGGTCGGCAACGATATGAAGGATATTCAGTCGGCGTTGGCTCATGATGGGATCGGGTTGTAACAGAAGATGTCGTCGCGGACACGGAAGATTCAATGCGCCCGCAATGTCGAGGAGAAAGAGGCGTGAATGAACCATCCTGAATCATTGGCGCCGTGCTTGTTTGCTCCGTCCGGAGGTGAAGTCCTGGAGGGGCGAGCCCGCGCCGTTGCCGGCGGCGCCGCTGGAGCTCCGCCCTCCAGCCGCGCTAACGATTCAAGCGCCAACCGATGCACGTTCATTTGGCTCCGAGGCAGATCAGCTCGTCGTTACCGCGCACGTAGAGTTTGTCGCCGGCGATGGTGAACGGACAGCTCTCGCTGAACTGCCACTTCGCCGCGCCGGCTTGCTGCGCGATCTGGTCCGCCTTCTCGCCCTTCACCGGTGCGCTCGCCAACGTCAACTCGCCCGCCTTCTTCCCGTCCAACGTGAACCAGCTCAACACCGCCTGGTCCGCCGCCTTGCCGGACGCGCGTTCCAGTCCGTACACCTGGCCGCTGGCGATCAACAACAGATGTTGCACCGCCGGGCACGCCTCCGTCTTGATTCGTTTCCCGCCCATCTCGCCTGCCAGGACCTGGCCGGTCGCCGCGTCCACGATCAACCCGTGCGCGTACAGCTTGCCGGCCTGATACACGATGCCGGCATGACCGCCGCCCGCCACACCCGACCACAAGACCTTCGCCGTCAACGTGTCGCCCGCCAGGCTGAACTTTACCGCCGCCGTTGGCGGGTTCTCCGCGCTGCCTTTCTTCAACCAACCGCCATGTTCGCCCCCGCCGGTAAAGAACACCGTGTCCGGTTGGTCGCTGTTGACCAACATGGTGCCGCCGGGATTCTGCCAGCCGTCAATCTTCAGTTCCTTCCCGTCCGGCAAGCGCACGGCGTGCAATTTCACCTCCCCGGCGCCCGCCGGATCTTGGCCGCCCACCAGCAACACGTCCGCCTGACCCACCCGGATCACGACCGGCGTGACGATGGTCATATAGACATTCTTGGCGATCGTGACCGTCCATTTCACCGCGCCGGTCGCCTTGTCGAACGCGCGCACCAACCCGTTGATATCCGAGAGGAACAGGTCCTTGTAGAGCAACGGGGACTTGGCCCGGCTGCAAAAATCGCCCGCATGGTTGCCGGGCACGAACTTCGACCAGACCACCCTGCCGGTAAAGTCCAGACACCAGAACGTGTCGAATCCGGTGGCGATGTAGAGCCGCTGACCATCCGTGACTGGTGTCGGATAGGCGTGGCCGACGTTGCCGACGCCGTTGCCGAGACCGAGCGTGTGCCGCCACGCCTCGTAGTAACAACCGACTTTCTCCAGTTCCTTCATGCCGCGGGCCGGCAGGCTCTCCTTGCTGGCCTTGACCGTGCGAAACATGTAGCCGCTGATCGGCGCATCACTGCCGGGAGCTTCGCAATCAATCGTTTTCCACTTCGCGCGGGCCGTGTCGCGCTGGCCGGCATCCCACAACGCGCGGGCGGCGTAAGCTTCCCGGTACCACGCCATCACGTCGCGCCACGTCGCCCGCAGCTTGGGGGTGTCGGCGCCGAGGTGATCGAGTTCCTTTTCCCAGAGCAGCTTGCCGGTCGCGCCGTCGAAACACTGGAGCAACGGGAAATCATGTTTCCAGCCGATTTCATTCAGGACGAAAACCTTGCCAGCCACCGCCACGGGCGAACTATTGCCCCAGTTGGCGACCGGCACCTGCCATTGCACGGCGAGGGTTGCCGGCAACCTCGCGTCGGCGAAGACGCCCGCCCCATTGGGTCCCCGGTAACCGATCCATTGCGCCTGCACCGAGAGCGTGGCGCCCAACAAAATGCTGGCGAGTAGTTTCATTGTTTCTTCTCCGCCGTGGCCCGCAGATCGTAGCAGACGAGGAAGCCGCGCTCGTCGCGCATCCAGACACGGCCGGCCACGATCGGTTTTTCCATGAACACTTCGTAGGCCGTCGCCAACTCATGCCGGTCCAACTCGCCCGGCAATCGCTGCGGCTCCTTCCCGCCCAACTGCCACATCGTAAACGGATGCCGGCGACCGTGGCTCGGCGCGTGGCTGTCGTTGGCCCGGCACAACAACCGGTCCTCGACGAGGTAATACACCCCGCCGATCTGGTCCGGCTCTTCCTTGCCGGCATTCTGGTATTCGCCGACGATCTCGCCGGTCGCCTCGCGCACCACGTAGAACCACGCCGTGACGCCGGCCCGGCCGGGACCCTTTTCTTCCTCCGTCGTGCCCGTCGCGTAAAGGTTCACGTATAACAACCCGTCCCGCGCCAACACGCGCCGCATCGCGCAACAATCCATCCAGTTCGGGAACCGGTACCGCAGCTCGTCCGGGAACGCCCACGCCCGCTCCGCTTTCTCCGGCGTGATCCGGTAGGCCGCCAACAACCCAAACCGTTTCTCGCCGCTCTTGTCCCGCGCCGTGCTGCCGCTGTTGACGAGGACGTGCGTCGCCGACGGCGCGAGCGTGAACCAAGTGCCGTCCAGCTTGTCCACCGTCCACAACACCTTTCCCGTCGCCGGCTCGATCAACCGCAGCTTGCCGCTGCCGCCGCCGGGCGCGCCGATCGTCGCCGCCAGCAGATACTCCTTCTCGCCCTGCCGCCACACGGCGGGCGTCGCCCATCTGCACGTCGCCGCCTTCAACTCCCACTTCGTCTGGCCGGTCTCCACGTCCACGCCGCGCAAACTCGTGTCGTGACTGTCGAACAACGGCACGACCAACACGCCATCGGCCACCACCAGCGACGTGTGCCACGCCTGCAACTTGGGCAGCTTGATCTGCCCCTTTGCCAAGGCCGTGACCGCCGCCTGCCGCGCCTGTTCCATCTGTTGGTACGTCGCCCCGATGTCGGTTTGCCAGAGCTTCTTGCCGGTCGCCGCCGCGTAGGCGAACAACCGCCCGGTCGTGCCCATGAAGAACACCTTGCCGGCATGATAGACCGGCGCAACCTGCCAGCCTTGGCGTTTGCCCATGCCCCACATCACGCCGCCCGGCTCGATCGCTTTCCACGCCGGCTTGCCGCTCAACGCATCCAGCGCGATCAGCAAATCATCGGCTTCGACCGTCATCTTGCCGCCGGCCACGGCCTGTTCGGTGCCGCCCGGCCGGAACGACGCGCTGAACACCTTCCCCTCCGCCACAATCGGCCCCGCCCAACTCCCGCCGTGCCTCGTCGAACCCAGCGCGGTGAACTCGGTTGGCCCGGTGAGAATCTTGGCCGACAAACCCGTCGCGCACTTCGCCCGGCCAAAGTCCTTGTCCTCGCTCTCCCAGACGACGCGCACGTCGTTGAGGTTGTCCACGAGCTTCACACCCGTCCGCGCCGGCAAGAAGTTGCCAAACGGCCCGTGCATCGCCGGCCAGCCCATTCGCCACGCTTCGGCCTCGGTGTACGTCTGCGTTACCGGCTCCGCGGCAAACGTCGTCGCCGCCAACAGACAGAACAGCATCATTCGTTTCATTCTCGGTTTCCTCCGGTCTTGGTGACACCCAACTCCACGCACACGATTTCGCCATCGGCCTCACTGCGGCTGACGAGGCGGCCGTGCGCGTAGGCGAGTTGCGTGTTGGTGATTCTGCTGTGCAGTTTCAGTTCGGCCAACTTCGCGTAACCGGCGGGGTCAGCCTTGGCCATGATCAAACAACCCGGTTTTCTGCCGCCGGAAATGTGCAGCACCCGGCCGTTGACCACGATGGTGGCCGGGTTCCAGCCCGCCTTGCCTGGCGATTCACCGCTCGTCCACGCGATGCTGCCGTCCAGCCGCAGACAATGCAGACCCTTCGTGCCGACAGCAAAGAAATGACCATCCCACCAGGAAGCGCTGACGACGTTCCAGTTGCCATAGATCAGGTGCGGCATGTTCAGGCCGTTCTGCACCTCGCCTTTCAACTTGACGCCATCGGCAAACACTGTGGCGCAGTTCCACACCCCGTCCTTCCGCGTCACACGAAACAATGCGCACGAGCCTTCGTGCCCGCTGCTCACGTACACGTAACCGTCCGGCGACACCGACGGCGTCGCCGTGAGGGTCTTGCGTTGATAGCCGTTGTTGCTCCACAACAGTTTGCCGTCGAGGCTGACGCCGCTGAGGCCGTTCGGGTGATGCACCGCGATCTGCCGGACGCCGTCGAACGTCGCCAACTGCGGGGCGTTCTGCATCCCGCCGCCACCGCCCGGCAGGAACGGCAACGGGCACTTCCAACGCCGCGCGCCCGTCGCCCGGTCGAGCGCCAGCAGCGCGTCCTTCTCGCCTTCCTTGACGTTGCACAACACCAGGTCGTCCACGACGATGGGCGACGCGTTGGCGTGCAACGTCAACCCGTCCTTGGCCGGGTCCGCGATCCACGTCACTTGCCGCGTCTTCAGGTCAATCGCCCGCACGGTGCCCGGATCGCGGTAGTTGGCCGGGCCGACCACATACACCCGGCCATCCGCGACGGCGGGCGCGCCGAACGGACGTTTATCGCTCTCGGTCTTCGTCCCTGCCGGTGTGGCCCAGCGGAACTGCCATTGTTCCCTGCCGTCACCCAACCCGATCACGCGCAGGATCGCCTCGGCGCCTTTCTCGTCTTGGTCCACGGCGAAGACCGAGCCGCCGGCAATCACAATCTGGCCCGGCCCGCCCGTGCCGGTCAACTTGAACCGCCATGCCACCTTCGGTTCGCCCCAAGTCAACCCGGGATCGTCCACCGAATACCCGCCGCGCGGCCCGCCGACTTGCGGCCAGTCCGCCTCGGCGGGCAAGTCCGTGGCCGTCGCCAGCCCGGCAATCAACAACCCAAGAACGACCAATCGTGCCGTCATGGCTCCCTCCGCAGATCAAAACAGACCACTTGGCCGAGATTGTTGCGGACGAACATCCGCCCGCCGGCGTAGGCGGGTTCCATCGGTACCTCGTAGCCGCTCGCCAGGCTTTTCGGACTCCAGTCCGCCGACTCGCCGAGCGGCTTCAGCAAGCCATCCGCCCCAATCGCGTGCAACACCATCC
>CAZEQV010000274.1:0-5053 GCA_964514435.1 uncultured Verrucomicrobiota bacterium | reverse complement strand
GAAACGGCTCGCATCGGCAATCGCTCACGCCCAGGTCATACCAGGTACGACGATGCCGGCAACATGCTGACGGTGACCGATCCCAACGGCCACACCACGACCTACGCGTATGATCTGTTGAACTGTCGGATTTCCAGCACGGATGCACTGGGGCACTTGTCACGTTAGCACTACGCCGCGATGGCTACGCCCGCAGAGACGCTCGCGCCACCGGAAGACGGTTCGGAATCGGAAGTCTGGTCACATGGCCTCTGTCAAAAGTTGCAGGGATCTTTTCCCCACGGCTCTGCGGCTCCGGGTGCCTTGACTTGGCCGGAATCGCCGTGCCATAGTCCGCGGCACTATGGCGGAAAAAGCTCAGACCAATCTCATGGAAAAAATCGTGGCGCTGTGCAAGCGTCGCGGCTTCATCTTTCAATCCAGCGAAATCTATGGCGGCATCAATGGCTTCTGGGATTACGGCCCGGCAGGCGCGGAATTGAAGCGCAACGTCCGCGACGCATGGTGGAACGACGTGGTTCGCCGCCGCACCGATGTGGTGGGGATTGACGGCACGATCATCACGCATCCCAAAGTCTGGGAGGCATCCGGTCACGTCACTTCTTTCAGTGATCCGATGGTGGACTGCAAGAAATGCAAAGGCCGATGGCGGGCGGATCAGTTGCCGGAAACGAAATGTCCCGAGGGCGGCCCCCACGAATATACCGAGGCGCGACAGTTCAATTTGATGTTCGAATCCCATGCCGGTCCGATCAAGGACGACGACAACAAGGTGTATCTCCGCCCTGAAACGGCTCAGGTGATCTTTGTTCAGTTCAACAACGTTCTCAGCGTGTCGCGCCAGAAAATCCCGTTCGGCATCGCTCAGATTGGGAAAGCATTCCGCAACGAAATCAACCCGCGCAACTTCACCTTCCGCAGCCGGGAGTTTGAGCAAATGGAACTGGAGTTCTTCATCAAACCCGGCACCGACGCCGAGTGGCATAAACGCTGGGTGGATGAACGTCTCAAGTGGTATGAGACCATCGGGTTGCCCAAGGAAAAACTCAGCGTTTACGAGTACAAGAAGGAAGAACTAGCCCACTACGCCAGCGCGTGTGTGGACGTGATGTTCGCCTTTCCGTTTGGCGTGCAGGAACTCGAAGGCATCGCCGCCCGAGGCAACTTCGATCTCAGCCAGCACGAGAAGTTTTCCGGCAAGAGCATGGCGTACTTCGACGACGAAACGAAAGAGAAGTACGTTCCCCATGTCGTGGAACCGAGCGCCGGTGTGGATCGCATCTGCCTGGCCCTGCTGTGTTCTGCTTATACCGAGGAGGAAGTCACGACCGGTGACGTTCGCGTGGTGATGAAGTTCGCCCCGCGCATCGCGCCGGTGAAAGTGGCGGTGTTCCCATTGCTCCGCAACAAACCGCCGCTCATCGAAAAAGCCCGGCAAGTTTTCGAGTTGCTTCAGCCGCATTTTACCACGGAATGGGATGACCGCGGCAACATCGGCAAACGGTACCGGTACCAGGACGAACAAGGCACACCGTGGTGTATCACGGTTGACTTCGAGACCCTTGGCGAGAAGGGACCGGAACTCCAAGACACCGTCACCCTGCGCGACCGTGACACAATGAAGCAGGAACGCGTCAAGATTGCCGACTTGGTTCCGTTGATCAGTGCCAAATTGCGCAGTTGAACCGGGGCCGATGAATCCGCAACTTTCTGAACTTCGCCAACGACTCGCGGAGATCAACGACCTCAATTCCGCCGCCGCCCTCCTCCATTGGGATCAGTCCACCTACATGCCGCCCGGGGGCGCCGAAGCGCGCGGACGCCAGATAGCCACGCTTTCCCGGTTGGCTCACGAGAAATTCACAGACCCGGCCGTCGGCGATTTGCTGGAGAAACTTCGTCCGCTCGAACAATCGCTGCCCTACGATTCCGACGATGCCAGCCTCATTCGTGTCACGCGCCGCGATTATGAGAAGGCCGTCAAGGTGCCGGCGAAGTTTATCGCGGAAATGTCCGCCCACCAATCAGCACTTTACGAAACTTGGGTGAAAGCCCGACCAGCCAACGATTTCAAATCCGTCGCCGACGGTCTGCAAAAGACCCTCGATCTCAGCCGGCAACTTGCCCAGTTCTTCCCCGGCTACGAACACATCGCCGACCCGTTGATTGACTATGCCGATTACGGGATGAAGGCGTCCGCTGTCCGGTCTGTTTTTGCCGACCTTCGCGCCGAGCTGGTGCCAATCGTCCAACAAATCGCCTCGCAACCAGCGGCCGATGATGCCTGTTTGCGCCAAACCTTTCCGGAACCGCAGCAACTCAGCTTCAGCCTCGAAGTCGCCCGTCGGTTTGGGTACGACCTCAGCCGGGGACGTCTCGACAAGACCGCGCACCCGTTCATGACCAAGTTTTCACTGGGCGACGTGCGCATCACCACCCGCGTCAAAGAAAACGATCTTGGCGACGCCCTGTTCAGCACGCTCCATGAAGCCGGTCACGCCCTCTACGAACAGGGAATCCGACACGATTACGAAGCCACCCCGCTGGCCGGCGGGACATCATCGGGCGTCCACGAAAGCCAGTCGCGGCTGTGGGAAAACATCATCGGACGCAGTCGTCCGTTCTGGCAGCATTTCTATCCCAAGCTTCAGCAGATCTTCCCGTCCCAACTCGCCAACGTTTCCCTCGACACATTTTACCGCGCCATCAACAAAGTCCAACGAAGTCTCATCCGCACCGATGCCGACGAAGTCACCTACAACCTTCACGTCATGATCCGGTTCGACTTTGAACTGCAGCTACTTGAAGGTTCGCTGGCAATTGCCGACCTGCCCGAAGCGTGGCATGCCCGGTATCAATCCGACCTGGGACTGCGCGCGCCCGACGACCGCGATGGCGTGTTGCAGGACGTGCATTGGTACGGCGGCATCATTGGCGGCGCGTTTCAAGGTTACACGCTGGGCAACATCCTCAGCGCCCAATTCTACGAGACCGCCTGCCGGGCTTGTCCCGCGATCCCCGAAGAGACCGCCGCCGGCACGTTCGCGTCGTTGCACGGCTGGCTCATGGAAAACATCTATGGACACGGCAGTAAATACACCGCCAGCGAGATCATCGAACGCGCCACCGGCGGTCCGTTGAACATCCGCCCCTACATCGCCTACCTCCGCCAAAAATACGGCGAACTCTACCGGCTCTGAACCGACCACGCTACCTGCCGA
Source organism: uncultured Verrucomicrobiota bacterium (assembly GCA_964514435.1). GTDB lineage: Bacteria > Verrucomicrobiota > Verrucomicrobiia > Palsa-1439 > Palsa-1439 > CAZEQV01. Next base: position 1,832 of record CAZEQV010000274.1, on the reverse strand, counting down.
CGGGCAGTTGCAGGTGTTGGATGACGGGGTTGCCAGTGATGAGGAAACCGGATTGCATCGAAAGCCGGTAATCTCGCGGAGAAAGTCCGTACACCTTGCGGAACTTGTTGGAGAAATGATACGGCGAGGCGAATCCCACGGCATCGGCGATTTGGCGAACGGCCAGATTGCTGCGGATCAACAGGGACGCGGCGCGTTCGAGTCGGGCCAGGCCGGCACATTCTAGCGGACCAAGGTTTAGGTGCCGGCGAAATATCCGGCAAAGATATTCGGGCGAAACATGCGCGGCTTTGGCCAAAGCGTTCAAGGTGATGGACGCGGGCGGGTCGTGGGCCAGAGCCTCCCGGATGGCGGCCAACGCTCGCTGCACCGGCTCCGGTAAGTTATCAGACGGCTCCAACGCCACCGCGGTTTGCTCGGCGAGAAAACTTCGCAGCATCAACGTCACCGCTCCTTCCAATAACGACGAAGCCGTACCGGGTTGCGCCTGTGCTTGGCCAATCACATACCGAAAGAGCGGTCGCAAAATGTCTTCCGATGCCATGCGTCGCATCACGGGCCAATCCTTCAATGCCGGCCAACCTTCAGTCGAGTAATCGAAACTGAAATGAAAGTAAGCCTGAATGGTGCGACGTCCTTTGTCCCAATCGTAGCGATCGGTCATGCCGGGACGCCCCAGCAGGACAGTTCCGACAGGGGCGTCTATAGTCTGACCGTCGTAGTTGGCCGTGACATTCCCCTCCACAATCCAAACGAATTCAAAATCGCTAAGCATTCGGGGACCGAATGTTGCGCCGGGAGGGTAAGCAGCAAAACCAGCTTGTCCGATGATCAGGTCTTCAGCGATGGGATGGTTCATTAGGTCAATTTCTGGCAGGTTTCCGTAAGTGGCAGGCATTGTCAATACGCGAGAATCGGATATAGAGTCAGACAAGATGTTCAATAACCAAAAGGAGAACGCTATGACGATTATGACGCTGTTGTTGGTGCTGGCGGCGGCTGCCTGCCGGCTCGTGGATCATCCGTGGAACTTCGGGCCGCTCGGGGCGATGGCATTGGTCGGCGGACTGTATTTCGGCAAACGGTTCGCGTTGATCGTGCCGCTGGCGGCGTTGGCGGTGACAGATTTGATTCTGAACGCGCGCGGCGGGTACCCGCTGTTCTATGCCGGCAGGTTCTTCGATTACGGCGCGTTTCTGCTCATCGGTCTCGGCGGACTGTGGCTGCGAAACCGCACGATGCCGGCCAAGCTTACCGGCGCGCTGACCACACCGTTCCTGTTCTATTTCATCAGCAACTTCGGAGTCTGGCTCACAGGATTGAACCTGGCAGGCATGCCCTACGAAAAATCCCTGTCCGGCCTGTTCGCCTGTTACGTGGCCGGGCTGCCGTTCCTGCGCGGCACCATCATAGGTGATTATCTGTTCATTGCCGTGTTGGCCGGTGCGATTGCCGTCAGCCGCCTGTCCATCCGCGAACCTCACACCGTTTCCAACCCCGTGACCGAATAAGGAGAATGCCATGAGCGAAATGCTGAAACAACTGAGCGCCGCCGTTGAAAAAGGCAACCGCAACGAAGCCAAACGCCTGACGCAGGAACTGTTGTCGGCTATGGCGGAGGTGCGCAATGATGACGCCATCCGGGTGCTGGTCATTACCGGCGCCGGAAGAGGTTTCTGTTCCGGCACCGACCTTACAGCGCTCGATGCTCTCAAAACGAGTGAAAGTTACGGTGAGTTCGGGAGCAGTCGCCATGAGCTTCGCGGTCCGACACCGGTCTGGGTGGTACCTCTTGGGACGCTTGAGAAACCGACCATCGCCGCTGTAAATGG
>CAZEQV010000273.1:0-5065 GCA_964514435.1 uncultured Verrucomicrobiota bacterium | reverse complement strand
TGGCGGTCTCGACGCGGGGCGGGGTCAGCTCGTCGCCCCTCCCGCGCGGGAGGGGCGTGGATTGAAACCTCGCACACGGGCGCTGACTCAAACGACCATGTGTCGCCCCTCCCGCGCGGGAGGGGCGTGGGTTACGCCACGAACGGCAAGGTGCCACTTCCTCTTGTGAGACTCGTAGAATCTCACCGTGAACTTGCCGGGCAGGCGCGGTGTGTCTATCCTCCCAACGTGTCCACCCACGCTCCCTTGCTTGAGCTTCGCGACGTGCGCAAGGCATTCGGCGCCACCGTTGCGCTCTCGCACGTTCATTTGACCGTCGAATCTGGCGAAGTCCACGCGCTGATTGGCGAGAACGGCGCCGGCAAGAGCACCCTGATGAAAATCTTGTCCGGTGCGCTACCAGCCGATGCCGGTGAGCTGCGGGTGCAAGGGCAGACTTACCGGCCCCGGTCTCCCCACGACGCCCGGTTGGCGGGCGTGGCGATGATCTATCAGGAGTTGTCTCTCGCGCCCCATCTGTCAGTCCGTGACAACATTTGGCTGGGTATGGAACCGCCACGACGGGAACGCGACCGGCGCGCGCGCGAAGCCTTGGCGCAACTCGGTCACGCCGATTTGCCGCTGGACATTCGGGTGGGCCGATTGTCTGTCGCGCACCAGCAGATCGTGGAGATCGCGCGCGCGGTGGCAACAGGTTGCCAAGCTCTGGTTCTGGATGAACCCACCAGCAGTCTGGCCAAGGAGGATGTGGCGCGGCTGTTTGAGTTGATTCGGCGGCTGAACGCGCAGGGCCACGCGGTCATCTACATCTCGCACTTTCTCGATGAAGTGAAACAAATCGCGGACCGGTTCACCGTGCTGCGGGATGGTCAGGTGGCCGGGTCAGGCCGTGTGGCCGACACCAGCATAGCGGAGATCATCACGATGATGGTGGGACGGAAGGTGGATGAGTTGTATCCGCGCTCGTCCCGGCAACGGGGCGCGGTGGCGCTGGAGGTGCGAGATCTGGCGGGGCTGTCGCGGCCGTCAGGAGTGGACCTGACATTGTATCGGGGCGAGGTGTTGGGCATCGCCGGGCTGATTGGGTCGGGACGGACGGAATTGGTGCGCGCCATTTTCGGTTTGGACAAGGTTCGTGGCGGTGAGATTTCAGTGGGCCTCGCCGGGCCGTCACGCCGGTGGGCGGGCGGCTTCGGTATGGTGAGCGAGGACAGAAAGTCCGAAGGGCTGGCCATTGGTCTGAGCATTACCGACAATTTGACGATGGCGCGAACGCCATTGTGGGTGTGCCCGGCGCAGCAGTGGATGGACGCGCAACATTGGGTTGAGCGGTTCTCGATCCGGTGCCGTTCGCCGCAGCAGCGGATACAGGAGCTATCCGGCGGCAACCAGCAGAAGGTGGCGCTGGCGCGGCTGATGCACGCTCGCGCCGATGTGTGGTTGCTCGATGAACCGACGCGCGGTGTGGATGTGGGAAGCAAGGCGGAGATTTACCGGTTGATTGACGAACTAGCGGTCACCGGCAAGGCGGTGTTGATGGTGAGCAGTTACTTGCCGGAATTGTTGGGCGTCTGCGACCGGATCGCGGTGATGTGCCGGGGCCGGTTGGGCGCGGCGCGGCCCGTGTCCGACTGGAACGAGGAAAGCCTGATCACCGAAGCCACGGGAGCCACCTTATGAATGGCCGGCTGATGCGACACTGGAACTGGTTGGGTCCGATTCTGGCGCTGGGCGTGGTGTTCGGATTGTTTGCCGTGATCGGACCGGAAAGTTTTCTCAGCGGGCGGAACGTGGAAACAATCGCCCGACAGACGACCATCGTGGGAATTGCCGCGTTGGGGATGACGATGGTCATTGCGATGGGCGGGATTGATCTTTCGGTGGGTTCCATCGTGGCGTTGAGCACGGTGGTCATCGCGTGGCTGTTGCAGGCTGGTCATCATCCGGCGGTGGCGGCGGGCGGCGGTATCGCGGCGGGCATCGTCTGCGGGTTGGTGACGGGACTGCTGGTGACGAGGTTGCGAGTGGTGCCGTTTATTGTCACGCTGGGAATGTTGCTGGTGGTGCGGGGCGCGGCGAAGGGACTGGCGAAGGAACAGAAGATTGACGCGCCGGAATCCTGGCTGAACGATTTGCTGGCCACGTTGCCGGCTGATCATCAATGGATGCTGGTGCCGGCGGGTGTCTGGACATTGGTCGTGTTGTCGCTGGTGGTGGCTGGCATGTTGCGGTTCACGCGACTGGGCCGGCATACGTTTGCCATTGGCTCGAACGAGTTGACCGCCCGGCTCTGTGGCGTGGCGGTGGAACGCGTGAAACTGACGATTTACGCCCTGAGCGCCGGCTTGGCCGGGCTGGCGGGTGTGATGCAGTTCTCGCGGCTCACGGTCGGCGATCCGACCGTGGCCGTGGGATTGGAATTGGACGTGATTGCGGCCGTGGTGATTGGTGGCGGCAGCCTGTCGGGCGGCGAAGGTTCGGTGCTGGGAACCGTGGTGGGAGCGTTGATCATGACCGTGATCCGGTCAGGTTGTTCGCAAATGGATTTGCCAAATTGGGTTCAGGAAATCGTGACCGGCAGCATCATCGTGGCTGCCGTGACGATTGACCGGTGGCGTCATCGTCACACGGCGTGAGTGGCGCGGGCATCTTGCCGGCGCACGGCGCTTCAGCTCCCAACACGGGCTTTGATGCCGACTTGACCGCCATTGAACATCTTGCCGAAGGTGGTGACGACATCGCGGATTTCGCCGTTGAACTCGGAGCGTTCCTGATAGGAGGCTTCCAGCGTGAACTTCCTGCCGTCAATCAACAGTGTGAACGATGTCGCGTCGGGTGAAATGTATTGGATGATGTCTTTGAACCGGACGAGCTGTCCTTGTATCGAACGCACGACGGTGGTGGTGGCGCGTATCTGGGGGACGCCGTCCACATATCGGTAGTGACTGAGCACGACTTCAAACGAGTAGTTGGCGCCTTGGTCGGTGACAGGGTTGGCAAAAACAATCAACTGTGTGGGCGGGGTGCTTGGGGTGACTTGAGCCAGAAGACAACTCATCGTTGCTCCGATGAGGAACGCGGCGGCCATCGCTGAAGAGTTGATCTTGGTCATACATCCTTTTCTGAAAACGGGGTGCTCCATTTTCCTACACCGCAAACGGGGATAGGTTGCTCGGAGCTTGCGATGGACGCCGCGGCAAAGTATTTTCCCCGTGTTGCGCGAGTGGCGGAACTGGCAGACGCGCCAGACTTAGGATCTGGTGGAGTAATCCGTGGAGGTTCGAGTCCTCTCTCGCGCACCAGCTTTGCTCAAAACCGGACATTCTTTGGTTCAATCGTGTACAAGCCCAATGTGATCGCCCAGGCATCGGCAATGTCCATCTGCTTTTTCTCGTGCCCGGCCCCCCACGTGTCCGTGTAGTAAATCGTCCCGGTGCGCTCGTTGATCCCGGTAAGCAGCCGCAGATGTCCGCCCGACCCGCGCACAGGCGGGGTTTCGGGCACCATCCCCATCATCACCGACCAGACCACCGGCGCGCCCGAGGCCACGTATTTGTTGATCGTGGTCTTGAACGACTGGAAACCGGCTTCCCGTTTCATTCGCGCTTCCCGGTAGAGTTTCGGGTCCATCTGGTTGAATATGTCGGCCAATACAATCACACCGGTGCGATCCAGGCGGATTTCACGCCTACCGGCTGACTTGGCTGCGCGATTGTAGTCAGCGATCATTTTTTCGAAATCCGCCATGTTAAATTGTTGGTGGATGTTGACTGTGACCCCCATCTCATCGCCGACTCGGCGCAATGCCGCCATCATCTGATCCGGGCTGGTTCCGCCGCCGGACGTCGTGTTGGCGATCTGGGCGATCTCGTGTTGATCCACGTCCCGTCCGTAGTAGCGCAATACCCGCTCGGTCACAGCCGCGGCGCAGTAACCTTTCTGTCCTTGGTCAACCATGGGGATACCGGTCAGGAGAACGGTGCCGTCGAGTTCGCGTTTCACCCGCGCGCGCAGATCGAGAATGGTGATCGCTTTGGTGGGTTTGGCCGCGGTGGGCGCTTCGAAGCCGGCGCGCGGCGCGTTGGCCGCATCAAACTTGGTGATCTGGAGGCGGACGAACTCGGGACGGAACGGCTGGGAGACACCGAGTTTGATGTGCTTGGGTGTGAACGTGGAAGTGAGATCAAGCCGGTGGGGTGGTCTGACCCAAGCTTTGCGGTTGATGGTGACCGTGGAGGTGCGGTCTTGTTCCTTGAAGGGAATGGCGTTGGACCCCGCCCAGCGAGTGAGCGAAGATTCAATCTCGGTCAACAATGTCTGAAAAGCCTTCTCGTCGAGGTCACCGGCGTCGCCTCGATTGTAGAGCGAAAGTGTCACCTCTTTGAGGTTGCCGGATTCAAACCGGGCGATGGCTTCCCAAACTTTGAGACCGACAAAGGTCAGCGAAGGGTTGACCGCCCGGGCCTGGTCGCGGCTGGCCGTCACCCACCGGAATCCCAGTTTCTGATGGGCCGCCATGAACAAGTTGGTTTGCAGGTCCCACAACGAGGTCGAACCAATTGTTGCGGTCAGATCTTGCGCGTGAGCCTCCCCAACACAAACGACAAGACAGATGACCAAACATGATTGCATCAGCCGGCTCGCGGAGGAAACCAGAAACATTCGTCTCATGGGAACACACTTGAGCGAGTTGTGGCTTGAACATCCAGTCGTCTGGCCATCATCTTCATGTTTCACTTCACCCCGCACCGGGAAACAATGCTGCAAAATTCCGTCCCATGCTGCATTATGTATCATATGTTGGCTGTGGATACAGACTAAGTTGGCTAAATTGAGAGCAATAGTTTGAGTATCGCATTTACCAATCGCAAAAAAATCGTTGCGCTGACAATAGTCATCATCGCCTCGGGGGTGTGGGCTGTCAGTCGGAGCGTCCAACGAGTGCCGGATTTGGATTCTGCTCCCCACATCCAGTTGGGGAAGATTGCCGCGACTGAGATGGCACACGTTGTCAAGAGCCAGGGCAATCTCATGGTTCTCATGCGAAACACTGATGTCCTGCCAG
>CAZEQV010000272.1:0-5073 GCA_964514435.1 uncultured Verrucomicrobiota bacterium | reverse complement strand
CCGTACATCAGAACGATGCACGAAATGTCGTTGCGAATCGTCTCCAGTCCCGGAACCGATCCCCATTGGGGATCCGTGACCGTGGTGGCGGACTGTTTCAAGAAACGGTGGTCGGTCAGAAACTTCAGGATCGGCCCGCGGACTTGCTCCCTGAACTCCTGGCGCGTGATGGTCTCCACCTTGCGGCAATCTATCGCGCAGATCTGGTTGGTGGGAATGCCCCGCCTCTGCGCGTAGTGATCGGCCAAAGCCTTTCCTTCCGGCTGCTGGACGTTGTGCACAATGAGAACGTGCCGGGGTGTGATCCCCTGTCCGTGCGCCAGCGCACCGACAACAGCCATCATCACTGAAAACGCCAAAACCTTATATTTCCTCAACGGCTCCATTCGTAATTTCAACTCTCATTCCATCCCAGGCCAACCGCACGCCGGCCGGCAAGGTTTTCTCCACGCTGGCGTGCTCTGTCTCATGTGAGATGTGCGTGAGCAATGTCAATCCCGCTTCCACCCGACCGGCCACCGCGACGGCTTGTTCAATGGTCAAATGCGTTGGATGCGGACGAGGCCGAAGCGCATCCAAAACCAGCACCGGCACGCCGCGCAGTGATTGGACAACCGGATCGGGCACATCGTTGCAGTCTGTGAGATAGGCCAACCGCTTTTCGAAGACATATCCGTACACTTCCATCCATCCGTGCGGCAACGACACGGCCGAGGCCGTCATGTCTCCAAGAAGAAACTCTTCACCGGGCCGGACAACCCGCAGATCGAAACGGGGCAGACTCGGCCAAGCCGGGGTATCCGTGCACGCATAGGGAAAGATGCGCTGAATATTCCTGATGGTCTCCGCCGAGCCGTAGACCGGCATCTTGCGCCCGGAACGCTGGGTAAACACGCGCACATCATCGAGTCCCATGATGTGATCGGCGTGGGTGTGAGTAAGAAAGACGGCGTCAATGCGCTGAATACCGGCGCGCAACGCCTGTTGCCGAAAATCCGGCGTCACATCCACCAAGATGGAGGTGGCGTTGGATTGCACGTACACCGATGGCCGCAACCTCTTGTTGCGGGAGTCGTCCGACAAGCATACCGGACACCCGCAAGCGATAACGGGTATTCCGTGGCTTGTTCCGGTGCCCAAGAATGTGACGCGCATGGCTGACATCTTCACCCAACCCGCCCAACCGGTCAACGCCCCTCCTCCGCGAAGATGCGACGGGGAGACACCGGCGCTTCGCAGCCCCGCGCGTGAACGGAATTTTCCATTGCGTGAAGGGAACGCCCAAGATAATGTTTGCGGCATTGCACGTGCCGTCGTGGCGGAACTGGCAGACGCGCTGGACTCAAAATCCAGTGCCCGCAAGGGCGTGTGGGTTCGACTCCCTCCGACGGTACCATCTCTCGACTGATGGCCGGCTCTGATGGCTTTCCGTTGAAGTTGAAACGCACAATTGAGGAATCACCATGCCGAAGCTATTTGTTCTTCCCGATGTTCCGGATAACGAGCCGCTCCTGTTCAGCGACCGCCTCGTCACCATCGGCCGTGGACCAGACAACACCATCACCGTCGAGGACGGCAACGTCTCCAAGTTCCATGCGCTCCTCATACTTGATGGCGATGCGTACCGGCTCTATGACCTGCACTCGGCCAACGGCACGTATGTCAACGATGTCCGCATTACCACCGCCAAACTGGTGGATAATGACATCATTCGACTCGGACCAGTTGGATTCCGTTTTGAAGCGGACAAGAAAAAGGTCGGCATCGGACTGAAGAAACCGGGCGCACCGGCCACCGCCACGGCAACCACGTTCTCCGCCGCGCCAGGCGGAGCGCCCCGCACGTTGAAACTGGGTGGCAAGAAAGAGGAGCCAACGATTCATCCGCCCGCTGCCAAAGCTCCCCTACCGGCCATCGAAAGCGAACCGGCGAGTCCTCCACCGGCACCGGAACCGGTCGCAGAAGCTGCTCCGACTCCGCCGCCGTTGCCGCCAATACGGGTTGCGCCAGCGCCAAAGCCCGCTCCTGCGCCGGTCGCGGCAAAACCGTCGAAGGAAAAGGTTTTCATCAAACTTGCTCCGGACCGCATCGAAGAAGCAACCAAGAAACCCTTGCCGCCGCCGCCTCCTGCAGCGCCACCTCCACCGCGGCCCGCACCCGAACCAACACCACTGGCCGAAACGCCACCGGCTCCCGCGCCTGAACCGACGGCTCCCAAGGGCCCAACGTTGCGTTTTGGTCCGCGCAAGACCACAGAACAACCGGCAGAGGATCAACCACAGGCCGAGGACGCTCCGCGTCCAAAGGGACCCATCCGCTTGAAACTGAAATAGCAGGTCACTCGCTGAGGGTGCTATTGACGGGCGCGATAAGGTTGTTGGTAGTTCCGCCCAAGCCGCGAAGCATCACCACCGCCACCATCGCCACAAACGCCAGTATCAAAGCGTACTCGACCAGGCTTTGCGCCGACCGCCGCCTCAACTTCTGCTGATTTTTCCGGGGCATTTGGTTCCTTTCTGAGACATGGCGAGTATCTTCTCCCAACGCTCCTCGCTTACCGGCATCACACTCAGCCGTCCCATCCGCACCAGCTCAAAATCAGCAAAATCCCGCATCGGCTTCATGCGACTCAAGGGCACCGGGTTCTTCAACGCCCGCACGTACCGCAAATCTACGACCGCTTGCCGGGGATCATCGGAGCGCAGGTCAGGATACGCCGGGCGCACGACCTCGGCAATCCCCACAATCTGCCGTTCGTCTCCGGTATGATAAACCATGACCCGGTCCCCTTTGGCCATGGCCTTGAGATACTTCATCGCCAACGCGTTGGCGACGCCGTTCCACACCGTTTGACCATCACGCTTCAGATCTTGAAACGAGTATTCTCCGGGTTCCGTTTTGACCAACCAATACTTTGGCATCCGAATCTCCCTTCAATCTGTCTTGAACATGAACCGTCCTGGATCCTTGCGATCCACGTCGGCCACAACCTTGTCGCCCGACTTGATCCTGCCGGCCAGTATCTCCAAAGAAACGACATCCAGCAACTTATTCTGTATGACTCGCTTCAAGGGCCTGGCACCGAACACACGGTCGTAACCCTCGGCTGCCAGCATTTTCTTACCGGCTTCGGTTACGGTCAACAGAATCTTCTGATCCGCCAACCGTTTCACCACCCGGTCGAGTTGGATGTCCACAATCTGGCGCAGATGCTCACGCCCCAAGGCATGAAAGACGATCACTTCGTCTACCCGGTTCAGGAACTCCGGACGGAAGTGCTGACGCAGATCCTCCATGACCCGCTCCCGAACTGACTCGGCGTCGCCGTCTGACTCCGCATAGTGGCGCGAACCGACATTGCTGGTCATGATGACCACGGTGTTGTTGAAATGCACGACCCTCCCCTGCCCGTCCGTCAATCGTCCATCGTCGAGCAACTGCAGGAGCACATTGAACACGTCATGATGCGCCTTTTCGATCTCGTCGAGCAGCACCACCGAGTAGGGCTTGCGGCGCACAGCCTCGGTCAATTGACCGCCCTCTTCATAGCCCACGTAACCGGGCGGCGCCCCGATCAACCGCGCCACCGTGTGCTTCTCCATGTATTCGCTCATGTCCAGACGAATCATCGCCGCTTCGTCGTCAAACAAGAACTCCGCCAGCGCCCGCGCCAGCTCGGTCTTGCCGACGCCGGTCGGTCCGAGGAAAATGAACGAACCGATCGGCCGATTCGGATCCTGCAGGCCGCTGCGGGAGCGTCGCACCGCATTGGAAACCGCCTTGATGGCCGGGTTTTGACCGACCACTCGTTGATGGAGGCGTTCTTCCATCTTCACCAGCTTTTCCCGTTCGCCTTCCAGGAGCCGGGATACCGGCACGCCCGTCCAAGCCGCGACCACTTCGGCAATGTCGTTATCGGTGACTTCTTCCGTTAACATGCGTCCGTTGACTTGAAGCTGGGCCAGTTTGGCATCGGCTTCCGCAAGTCTTCTCTCCAGTTCCGGCAACCTGCCATACTGGACCTCACTGGCCCGGCCCAGGTCGCCGGTGCGTTTTGATTTCTCCACTTCTTCCTTGGACATCTCGATGGCCGACTTCAAATCACGGATCTCGTCCACCACCTTCTTTTCGTTCTGCCAGCGGGTTTTGAGGCGATTCCCGGTTTCCCGCAGTTCCGCCAATTCTCTTTCTAGCGCCGCCAAACGCTCGCGGCTGCCGGCATCCTTCTCTTTCTGCAGGGCGGTCTTCTCAATCTCCAACTGCATGATGCGTCGTTCGATCTCATCAATCTCGGTGGGCATCGAATCCAACTCGATGCGCAAGCGCGAAGCGGCTTCATCCACAAGATCAATGGCTTTGTCCGGCAAGAATCGGTCGGCGATGTAGCGGTGCGACAAGACCGCCGCGCTGACCAGCGCGTTGTCTTGGATGCGCACCCCGTGATGCACCTCGTAGCGCTCCTTCAAACCGCGCAGGATGGCGATGGTGTCTTCCACGCTCGGCTCATTCACCATGATCGGCTGGAAGCGGCGCTCCAGCGCCGGGTCTTTCTCGATGTATTTCCGATACTCATCCAACGTCGTGGCACCGACGGTGTGCAATTCGCCCCGTGCCAAGGATGGTTTGAGCATGTTGGCGGCGTCAACTGGCGCACCCTCAGCCTTACCGGCGCCGACAACAGTGTGAAGCTCGTCAATGAACAAGATGATTTCGCCTTCGGCGGCGATGACTTCCTTGAGGAACGCTTTTAGTCTGTCCTCGAACTCGCCGCGGTACTTTGCGCCCGCGAGCATGGAACCAATGTCCATGGCGATGAGGCGTTTGTTCTTCAATCCTTCCGGCACGTCACCGCTCACAATTCGCCGCGCCAGGCCTTCCGCAATCGCTGTCTTGCCGACACCGGGATCGCCGATCAATACCGGGTTGTTCTTCGTCCGACGCGACAACACCTGCATCACGCGCCGAATTTCGGCGTCGCGTCCGATGACAGGGTCGAGTTTCCCGCGGCGTGCTTCGTCAGTAAGGTCGCGTCCATAGCGTTTCAAAGCCTGATATTTGTCTTCGGGATTCTGG
>CAZEQV010000271.1:0-5120 GCA_964514435.1 uncultured Verrucomicrobiota bacterium | reverse complement strand
CGGTCCTGACGGCGCGATCTATCTCGCAGGCAACGTCGGCGCACCGGTGACCAACTGGCCGGGCACGCGCTTCGGCGCGGATGCCGAGAAAGCCCGGTGTGGTCGCGGCTTTGTGCTGCGATTGAGTGCCGATGGCCAGAAAGCCACCGGCTACGCGGAGTTCGGCGCGGGCATCGCCTCGGTTACCACGGTGCAGGTCAACGAACGCGGCGTCTATGTGGCCGGTTACGCGACGGAACATCTCGCGCCGTTGCTGGCGAAGGCGCCGGGATTGATCCGCGAGTATCCGTTGCAGGAACAAGCGCGCCGGCAAGCCGAGGCGGAGAGCAAGCCGGACTACAAGCCTGACAGCGTCGCCGAATCCCGGCACGGTCAACTGGGCCGGTTCGGCGCGCCGTTCATTGTGCGGTTGTCGGCGGACATGAAAACCATCGAGGCCGGCACGTATCTGGAAGGCTGGCAGCAGGTGTGGGGCAAGGACCGGTGCATCCAAGTCAAGCCGGCTTGGAAAGTCTGGCCCCGTGAGAACAACTGGCATCCGACGCTGGTGGGATTGTTGAAATCGGGCGACGTGGTGGTGGTGCATGACGGCGGATATTTCCGTGACCTGACGGAGACAGACGACAAGTTCGTTTCGGAAACGGTCGAGCGGCTGATCAAGGAAGGTTGGGAGCCGACCAACAGTGGCGAGAAGAAACGCGCCGACGCGATGGACGAAACCGGCAAGCGCGCCTACTACCGGACCAAGCTGCGCAACTCGCTCGGGTTCTCCGATGTTTGCGATCACCTGAGCCGGCTGTCGGCGGACTTGGACAAACGTGCCTACCGGCAACCGATCTACACGCCCGCGACCGATCCGGCCGTGGCGGGGCCATTGAAGTATGGCTGGCCGCGTCCGCACTTCAGCAACCCGCGCACGCACCGGCTGGCGTTGGACAAGGATGACAACATTTACCTGGCCGGCTGGTCGGCGACGGAGACCAGCCAGGAACCGTGGTGGGCCGGTTACGTGTGGAAAATGAATGCTGCCGACGGCAAGGTGATCCACAAGATTCTGGAGCGCGACCCGATGTCGGGCGGCGGCAATCGCATGAATGGTAACGTCGCCGACCGGGGCGCAAGCGCCGTGGCCGTGGATGGCAACAATGTGTACTACAGCACCTACAGCGATGGCGGTTGGTCGGGCGTCATCCACTTCAGCGGTTCCATTTTCGAGTGGACCCCCAACGCGACCGGCGAAGGCATGCAACTAGCGCGGACCGGCCCTTGTTGTTGGGTGACGGACCTGAAACCGGTGGCGGACGGACGGTTGTTGGCGATGGGTCGCGCCAACTTTATTGAGAAGTGGCCCGCCGGGGCGTGGCAGTCGGCGAGTGCCGACGAGAACCCGGTGGCGTGGCTGCGGTTGTATGACGAGAAGTGGCGGGAGGCGTTCACGACGGCCTTGCGCGGGGTGTTGCCGCATCAACTCGTGGCGCTTGGGGGCGGACGGTATCTGCTGGTCGGGCAATCCGTCGGCAAGATACAGACCGTGACCGGCCGCGGCACGAAAGACGTGGCCGTGACTGAAACGGAGAACCCTGGCGTGGCCGTGACGAGGAACGCGCTCCAAGACAAGCACGCCGGCCAAGGTGACGGCTATTGGATGCTCGTGCGCTGTCCCCCCGCCCCTCCGCGCCACAAATGAATCGCAATAATTGGGTGCCGGTGACTAAAGTGTTTGATGTGCCCGGCACGTGTCAGCCAGGAGAAATGCAAGTGAACATTGACATCACAAAACACGGAGCCGTTGGTGACGGCGTCACTTTGAACACAGGCGCCCTGCAGCGTTCGGTTGACAACGCACACGCGGCGGGCGGCGGGACTGTGACCGTCCCGCCGGGAACTTTTCGGACCGGGATGATTTATCTGCGCGACCGTGTGCGATTGCACTTGGAGGCCGGAGCGGTGATCGAAGCGTCGCCGCGTGTGGAGGATCATCCCAAGAGAAGCTTACCAGATGCGATGGGCGAAAGTGGTGGTTGGTCAGCGCACGGCAGGTTTCATCTGATTGCGGCGGTGGATTGCCGGGATGTCGCGATTACCGGACAGGGCACGATTGATGGAAACGGCATGGCGTTTTACGAGCCGGTCGCTCACGATCGGGCATGGCCACGCGGTTTTCCCGACGCGCAGCGGATGTGCACGATGGTGCAGATCGAGCGTTGTCAGGACGTGCGGATCGAAGGGGTGACATTGACGAATGTGAGTTTCTGGACGTTGCACTTACAGGAGTCAGACCGGGTATTTGTGCATGGGATCCGCATCGTAAACCCTCACAACGCCCCGAATGCCGATGGCATTGATATTACAGGCTGCCGGGGCGTGATGATCAGCGACTGCCACATTGACACCTGTGATGATGCCATTGTGTTAAAGACGTTTCTCAGCGGTCGGAGTTGTGAGAATGTGACCGTCACCAACTGCGTACTGCGGACCGATTGCGCGGGACTGAAACTCGGCTGCAACGAAAGCTATCAGGATATGCGGCACATTGTTTTCAGCAATTGTGTGGTGCGGCACAGTCACCGCGCGGTGGCACTGTACACCCACTGGGGCGCCACGCTGGAGAACATCGCCATAAGCAACATCGTCTGCGACACCTGCGTGCCGCTGATGTTCCCCCGCCCCATTCACGTGGAGGCTTTCACTCGTGACGTATCCCGGCTCAGCGCGATCCGCAATGTCAGCATCACCAACTTCATCGGTCAGACCAATGGCCGCATTCTGATCGCCGCCGCCGAGGGAGCCTCGATCGAGAATATCCGGCTTCGCGATGTCTGCCTCGACTACGTGACGGTGGAAGACCCCGGCAAGAAGGCGGCCAGCGTCGGCGGGGCGCAGTTTGCGAGATTCAGTCCTTGGGCGCGCACGGAACGAGCGGCATTGGTGGCCGAGAATATCCGCGACTTGATTGTGGATGGTTTTGATGTGCGGTGGCCGACAAGACCCAGCCCGGCGGCGTGGCAGTTTGAACGCAAAGCGGCCAATGGCTGTGATGAACTCTTCGCCCCTGCCGACTGGGGCGAGGGCGCTCCAGTGCCCTTTGCCGTGGCTTCCGTGCGGAATGTCAATGGAGGATACCTGCGAGCCTCGCGGCTGGAAGGTTGGGGCGGAGCCAAACATGCCCTGCTTGCCGAGAATTCGGTCTGGCCTGCCGGCACGCTGGTTTGACAGGCTATTTCCTTGACCGCTTTTGGCGTGTGCGGCAGCATCCGCGCGCACATGAAACGTCTGGTCCTTCTGGTCTCCGTCATCACGCTGTTTGTCGCGGCTGTGTTGTTGTTCTTGGCCATGCAACGGAATCCTCCCGTGGCCGCAGATGTTCTGCCAGCCGGCACGCTGCTGTTTGTGGATTTCCCCAACTTCCGCGAGAGCCGGCAGGATTGGCAACAGACCGCCGCCTACCGGCTGTTCAACGAACCGGAAGTCCATGAGCTCCTCCGGCCCGCCATCGAGGGTATCCAGGAATTGTTGGGGGTGAAATCGGACACAGAAACCTTCCACCAGATTCTGGAGGCGATGGAGGGGGAAATTTTCGTGGCCGTGACCCGCGTGATCATTCTGCCCAAGTTGCAGCTTGGGATCGTCGTAGGCGCGGATGTGTCCCACCGCCGTTTGGAGTCCGCTGCCGCGATGCTCAAACTGGAACACGGCGTCCGCAAATACAATCCGAAGGTCAAAGTCCGAACCGCGCGTCATGCCGGCACCAAGTACACGGTGTATGAGGTCAACAAGGACATGACCATCTGCCAAGCGACGCTGAGTTCACTGCTGGTGTTCACGGTTGGCGAGGCGACAATGCGCGATGTCATTTCGCAGTTCAAGAATCCCGACAGCAAGACTTCGCCATCGCTGTCGAGAAGCACCCGGTATCAGCAGGTCAAGTCCCAGATGCCATTGGGTCAAGAACTGATGACCTACATCAACACGGAGCAACTGATGGCGCTGTTGGGACCGGCCCTGATCATGTCAGGCGGCGGCAGCAGCATTGCCTCCACCTTTGCGGCCAATTCAGCCACCGGTTACGGACTGACGTTCACCAACAACGGCGTGCTGGAAACAACGTTCACTTTGAGCCGCAGCGAGAACCTCAATATCCGGCCACCGACCTCGCGAAAATCTTTGTCGCTGACAACCCCGCAAACCTTGCTGTACAGCGCGCAGAACACGGACGTGCCGGCCCTTTACGAATCGCTCATGCAGTTCGTGTCACAGAACGGCACGCCTGAGACCGCGAAAGCCGCGACACAATTCGAGCTGCATCTTCGGCGCAACGGTGTCCGAATCCGGGAAGATGTGCTGCAAAAGTTCGGACCCGAGACCGCCTTCATCGGTAACTGGCCCAAGGGGGCTTCGCTGCCCTCCCTGACGATGGCCGCGGAATGTCGGTCCGACGAAGCCTTCGCCGCCGCGCTGGACAAAACGATGACCGAGCTTCGCGCGTTGTTGCTGGCCGGTGCGCCCGAAGGAGCGCCTGAATGGGAAACGATCGAGACTTCCGGTCAGGTGATCCGCGCGCTGCGTCTCGGTTCAAGGTTTGCGCCCGCCTACACCGTGGCCAACGGATTCTTCCTGCTGTCCACGCATCCTGATTCCCTGGCGGGACTTCTCGAACAAACCCGTCCCGATGGGCATCCCACACTGATCGCCACGGAAGCGTACCGGACCGCGTTCCGTCACCTGAAGATGAACGGTCAATCGCTTCTGTACGCGAACCTGCCGGAATTGGCGGAGCCGGTCACGTCGTACGTGCGCGCCTTGCTCCAATCCTCGGCCAACACCGCTCCACTGGCCGGCAAGCTGAAGTCCCACCTGTTTCCCCACGCCAGCGTCTCGCTGGTGGACGAACAAACGACCACGACCCAGACGTTCTCGCCGTTGGGAAAAGTGCCGCTGATGGCCGCGGCCGGTGCGGTTGTGTGGATGGTGTACAGTGAACCCATCACGGATTGGTTCATGCAATTCATTCCAGACGCATCCACATCGTCTTCAGGTACGGACGCATTCCCTGCCCCACGCGGAAATCAAAGGGAAGCGTCACAAACTTCCGTTCACAAATGAATCGGCCGCAGCCATCC
>CAZEQV010000270.1:0-5181 GCA_964514435.1 uncultured Verrucomicrobiota bacterium | reverse complement strand
AACGGCCAATTCCTTCCCAGCCGGATCACGCGCGGCTTGTCCCAAGTTCGAAAAGGCGCCACCACCCGCAACGGATGGTTCAGGGCCTTGCCGGCCAGGCGCGCAAACGAACGGAAGAATACCGGCGTGGCATCCGGGAACGGATTATGACCGAGCGTGCCGAGGGCGATGACCGGAATGAGTTGCGCGGCGCAGAAAACCGAGGCTTGCGTCAGCAACATCAGATTCCGTCCGGGAAGATACACCGCTTCATCGGGTGTCCGCGCACCGGGACTGCGGCGACCGGTGATGCTCCAATGTTCGCTGTAGATCGAGCGCACCGGCAACGGCAAAACCGTGACGGGCTGAATGCCCGGCAAGTGGATCGCCCGCGTGAACCGTCTCAGGGCGGCAAGCTCTTGATTCTCCCAGAGCAGACCTTGCCGGATGAAGAGTGGATAGACGCGCCGGTACGTTGTCGCCAACTTCGCCAACAGCACGCAGCTATCCAGTCCACCGCTGACCAGAACGCAAACGTCGCTCTTGGCGGGAGCGCGTTTCATGTGATCGCCGCGCTCACCCTTGCCGGACTCGTTCCTTTTCTTCTTCGAGCTTTCGCCGCAGCTTGGCGATTTCGGCGCGCAAGGTTTCTTCCAGCTTGCCGGCGTCTTCGACGTTACCGGCCGCGCGCGCCGCCGCGATCTTGGGGGTCAAGTCCAGTTCGCGCTCGGCGATTTTGGCCGTGTACACGCGATCCAATTCGGCGAGCCGGGCTTTTTGGTCGGCGGTGAGCTTGCCGGTGGTTTTGCCGCCGGTGCGTTCCAGTGCCAATTCCCATGCGGACTTCAGTGCCATGGCGATCAATCCACCTTCACTTTGATGTCGTTGCCTTCGACCACCACGTCGAACTTGTCCACTTTCGCCGTGGGGATGACGGGCGACACACCCGTGCAGACGTCGAATCGCCAACCGTGCCACGGACAGGTGATCACCGTGCCGTCGAGATTGCCTTCGCCCAACGGGCCGCCGCGATGGGGGCAAACGTTGTCCACGCAATGAAATTTTCCGTCCACATTGGCCAAAGCCAGTTCGCGCTCACCGGCTTGGACGACTTTGCACTGGCCGGGTTGCAGTTCAGTAATGTCGGCGACTTTGATCAGGTTGCTCATGGATGGTTGTATTCTCCAATTGAAGTTTTTATCCTTGTGACATGATTCACGGACGCTTTCAAGAGGCGATTGCCCGGATCGACACGGTGAACGCTGCCGACCCTCGCGGGATCGAGTTGGCGTATTCGCTACGCCTCAGCGATTGGGTGCTCACACTTCGTCCCGATGCGTCGGAGCCGCTGCAACTGGCGGCACGGGCGCAGCACATTGCCCGGTGGGAATCTCCGCGTGACAGCTATCCGGCCGGGCGCTTCGGCTACCTGAAATGGCGCGAGGACCTCAAACAGTTCCATGCCGAAAAAGCCGGCCGGATCATGCGGGAGGTCGGCTATGACGAATCCGCGGTTTCGCGTGTGCAGGATTTGATCCGCAAGCGCAATTTCCCGCGCGACGAAGAAGGGCGGGTGCTGGAGGACGCGTTGTGCCTGACGTTCCTGGAAACCCAGTTCGCGGAAACCACGGTCAAGACCGGTGAGGAGAAAATGGTGGAAATCCTCCGCAAGACGTGGCGCAAGATGACTCCGCAAGCCCGGCAAATTGCCCTGACACTTCCGATGACTCCGGCCTGCCGGTCGTTGGTGGAGCGAGCGCTGGCGAACGGATGACGCAAACGAACGCTTCCCGCGAAGAGCTTCCTTCACTCCATCGGCCCATGCGCCAACACCGCGACGAGGTCGAGGCAGGGAAGGGTGGCCAGTTTTTCAGCGGGGAAACGTTGACGAAACTCGGCGGCCAACATCCGGCGCAACGGCTCGGGGGCGATTCCCAGGGCGAAACAAAGTGACCGGTTATCCAGGGCGCGGATGTCCTCGGGGCGGTGCAGCAGCGACCATGGTATGTCCGGAAAGAAGCCTTCACCGGTCGCGTGCCAGCTTGTGGCGGCAAACGCCAAGGCGAGAGTGCCGGGCCGGGCCGTCAAGCCGGTGCGCGCCTTTTCCAGTTCCTCCCACATCCCGGTGCGTGTGCTGCGCTGACACATGTCGAGGAACAACGGCGGGTCTTGCATGATGCCGGTGGCGGCGTGACGTTGCCGGGCGGCTTCCCAGTTCGTGTGAAGATATTCGTGACGCTTTCCGAGAGCGCGGATGAACGAAGCGTCCACAACCGAGAAGTATGGGCTGGCCGTGGAACCCGATGCCTCGATTGTGACGTGATGAAATCCGGGGCGCATTATCGCCACGGTGCCATTGGTGATCAGTTGTCCGTTGATCCACACGTCGCGCCAACGATCCCCAAACGTAAAACTGCGCTCGATCATGCTGCCTTCTTCGCGGTCGGTTTTCACCAGCGAATGCAGAAACACGCGCGTACCGGATTCGACACCGGGCACCTGAATGTAACGTCCTTCCTTCAATGGCGGCGGCACGGTCCGCACGGCGGCAGCCGGCAACGGGCGGCAATCTTGCGGGTTGAACATTTTGTTCGTGCTGACCAGCCAATGTTCGATCATCTCACCGGGCAGGAAGTGGTTCACGGGCACGTTGCCGGGAACGTTGGAAATCGGATCGAGAACCAGGACCGGCGGGGGCGGCTCCGGCTCCTTCCATTTGAACGAACCCTTTTCCCCGAGCAGCGCCAGCGCCACCTGACCGGGCACCGACACCAAGCCCCGTCCCGCGCCGAACACGCCGCCCGGCCCCCATTCCGGTTGCGTGTAGCTGTGCATGTTGCCGCGCACTTCGAGCACTTCCGCGCGTTCTTCTTGCGTGAAGTACCGGTACGCCAAGTCAAACGCCAGCGGATATTGATACAACGGCCCCGGCAATCGTTCACCGTGTTCGCCCGGATACGGCGGCGTGCGTGTTCGATCCAGAACCAACGCCGCGGCGCGGCGGCCGTGCAACGGATCATCGTGGAGAACCGCAAACAAACCGTGCGCGATGGCCAGATCCACGCCGGGTTCCCACGTCCGCACCCAATCCACCTTCTCAGCATGCAGATGTTTATTCGACGCCAGCCGTGCGCGAATGGCGTTGATGATCTCCTGCCCGAAGGGCGTCTGCGCTCGCGCCTGCAACGGGGGAATGTCTTCCTGCCGGAACAACAGCCGCGGATGCATACCCGCCGTCAGTTCCGGCAAGGACGGCTTCGACCATGTTCGATCCCAACTGCGCCCGGTTACCGTGCCCGAGCACACCGAAAAATTGCAGTGTCCGTTGTACGTTCCGCGCAGTCCGTCTTCCAGCGTGATCTCGTATTCGCCGTAGCCGCCTTTGCGATAGCGGTCGTCGAAATAGAACATCTCCAAGTTCAAGATCACCTTACCGGCTTCCGTGCGATGCCCGCGCACGCGACCGTCGTGATCGCGTTTGTTGAAACGGGCCTGGCTGCCGAACGCCACCGGCTCCCATTTCCCCTCGCGGCGAATCAGTTCCAGTTCCAAGTCCAGCGCCTCTTTCACGTCCGGCGAATGAATCGCCCCCGGCAGCAGGAGACGGACAACGCCGTTGTCGGGAATCTTGTCGCCGAACGTGGTCGGCGTGAACGCCGGTGCGCCTTGCCGGAGGGCGAGCGTACCGGGATGATTCACGGTGGACGATGTCGGTGTGAACTTCTTACCGGACGCTTTCTCAATCTTGGCGGCGGCAACCGATACCAGATCGGCCATGCCCGGTATGTTTTGATCAAGGGCCCGTTGCAGGGCCGGCCAGGCGGATTCGTGGCCGATGTCGCCGAGAACGGTGATCCACATCATCAGTTCGTCAGGGTCCGGGAACGTTTTCCATTTGAGCAGCGCGGCTGTGATCAGGGGTGATGCGGCCGGGCCGATGCGCCGGCAAGCTTCGGCAGCGGCTTGTTCCGCGGCGCGACCGTATTCGCCGTCAATGGTTTCGCGGATGAGGACCGGCAACACGGCTTCGCCGAGTGCCACGAGCGAATCCACGACGGTTGTTTGGAGGGTTGAGCCGGTGAGGTCAAACTTGGACGAGCGACGAGCGGGCGATTCCAGCAACGCGAGCAAAGCCGGTGCTGTGGCCGCGTCGCCGATGGCCGCCAGCAGTCGCGCGGCATTGGCGCGGGCCTCGGGCGAGGGATTGGAGGAGAGAGCATGCCGGAGCGGGTGGATGATTGTGTCGCCAAATTGACGGACAACCGTTGCGGATTGAGCGCGGATTTCAGGGTCGGCATCCACCAGTCCCTTGGTGATGCCGTTCACGGCGGTCTCAGCCGGCAAGGTGGATAGGACTTGAACCGCGGCACGTCGGACGATGGCGTGTTTGTCGTTCATCGCGTTGGCCAGCAACGAACCGGCGACATCAGGCGGAGCGGTTCGCAGTGCCGCAACAGCAGCGGCCCGGACATCGGGGTCGTCATCCTTGTGGATGACATCGCCCAACCAAGCGGCGACGCGTTCGTTGGGGATGTTGCCGGCAGCCAGAACGGCGGCGGCGCGAACGGAGGACGACGGGTCGTTGAAATGGTTGAGGATGGTTTCGACAGTGGCAGGATCAGCGAGCGCTCCGAGTGCGCGCAACGCGGCGGCGCGGACTTCGGGTTCCGTGGCTTTGAGACAAACGCGCAGGTAGGCGATGGTTTTCGGCGTGTTGGATTTTCTTTCAGCGATCCGGTCGGCAGCCGTGATGCGGTCGAGTGCCGGTGCGCTGGCAGCGGGCAAATGTATGGAGGTGGACTCAAATGCCGGTGTGGGCAGCGGGGCGGGCGGAGTGCGGACGATTCGGATACCAAGCCATAGCAAGGCGAGGGTGCCGGGAAGGAGCAAAAGCCATTTAAGCGTGGAGCGGTTCATGGATCGTGGCGCCAAGCAGACAACACCGCGACGGCGGTGCGGGTTTCAAGCCGGGTTGGCGTCCAAACGGCATTTCACATTCGCGCTCTGGTAGAATGGTTCTCGCCCTGCTAGATTCGCGCGCCGTGAATCTGGATGCCAAGCGATGGGAGCGATTGCAGCGCAGCCTTGAACTGGCGCTGAATCAGGAATGGCCGCAACTGGATAATACCCAACGCCGGCTGGCCAACCTGCCCACCACCCGCATCCAGCCGGCAAGTGCCAGCTCGCCAACGCCGTTGATCG
>CAZEQV010000269.1:0-5189 GCA_964514435.1 uncultured Verrucomicrobiota bacterium | reverse complement strand
CGCTCCCACCATCTGTTCTTTGACCACGCCGCCTTTGACCAACAACAGCGTGGGGATGGCGCGAATGCCAAACTTGGCGGCGAGGTCTTGGTTGTCATCCACGTTGACTTTGCCGACCTTGAGCTTGCCGGCTTTCTCCTCGGCAACCTCGTCGAGCAACGGGGCGATCATTTTGCAGGGACCGCACCATTCCGCCCAGAAATCCACAAGCACGGGGACTGGGGAGTGCGTGACCTCTTGTTCGAAGTTGGCAGAGGTAATGGTAACGACATGTTGACTGGCCATGGAATGATTCCTTGTGTTGAGATTAGGGGATGGCTGTTGCGTGTCTGAGGGCTTGTGGAACGTGACCGGTGGCGCCCAGCCTGACAGATTCTACACGCCTTTGACCATGATGAGGTACACGACCACACCAATGGAAAGGAGCATGGCAATCACGGCCAGACCAATCTCCGCGCCGCTGGCACCCGCTTCGACAGGCGCGGCCGCCGGCCGCGCCGCTGGGGCCGCCACGGCTGAAGGCGACGGCGGCGTGATGGCTTGCGTTTCCGATTCACGGCGAAGTTTGACTGTGGGACGCGGCATTTCCGGCACGGCCGGACGCGCGCTGGCTACTTGCACGCGCGAAGTGTCTGATTTGGCTTTCTCCGCTCCCACCGGCTTGCCCATGACAGCCGTTTCCTTCTTCGATTCGTCAACCGGCCCCGCAGACGGCCCGGCGGCTGGACCGCCACCGGCGCGGGCGGGTGGTTGGGGCAGATTGATGGGAATGGTAACCTTGGCTGATTCAGCGTCAGCGGCGGATGGGGGCGGAGTAATTGCCGAGGGAAGATTGATGCGAACCGTGTCCTTCTTGCTAGGACCTTGGGGCGTGGATGGGGTCTGATCAGCCATTGGATTATCCTCCGAAAATTCTCATCCGAGCATACGCGCGCCTCTTAGAAGGTGTCAACGCGTTTCTCCCGTTGATCATTTGTTCTCGGCGAGCAGTTCCTTGAGCACATCGAGTGAGTCCTTGGCCCATTCGCGAACTTCTTCATTCGAGTCATTCACAAGCGCTTCCAAGATGGGAATGCCCTTCGGACTCTCCAAATCCACGATCGCATCGATTGCTGATTCCCGAACGTCCTGCGGCTGGTCGGGAAGTATCGCCGCGCGCAACATTTCCAGCTTCACATCTTCATGCCCTTCGATGTCCACAAGCGAATCCACCAAGTGAATCTTCAATTCCTCGTCCTTCTCCGCCGTGAACAATTTGGACATAACCTTGACGGCTTCCGCTGTTTCCTGGCTGGCCAGCTTGTACACGATCTCGATCTTTTGCCCAAAATCAGGTGTCTGGTTGTAACGACGCTCCAGTTCTGCCGCCCGTTGGTCGGCGGGAGTGCTGCTCTTCATGGAAACCGACTGCATCGTCGGCAACGGCGCCGGCGCGGAAGCGTCACCCGGTTTGGTCGTGGCAATCTTCGGCGCCGTTGTCTTGGTCGGTTGCTTCGGCGCGCCAGGCATGGGCGCGGAGTTGTCCGCCCCCACACCGGACTCGTCTGACTTCTTGCAGCCATTGAACAAGGCGACCGATGCCGCCAATGACAAGACAACCAACCATTTGAAACTGTTCGCTCGATTCATAGCTTTCTCCGATTTGGTTTACCGCACGGCCCTTGCAGCATACTAACGCCCGCCCGGCTTGTCCAGCGTACCGGGCACCCTACCGGTAGACGGGGCTGCCGGGTTTCGGCACGCCGAACTTGCGCCGGTAGGTCCTGTATGCTGTGTAGAACTCTTCGATGCTCTTGTAACCGTAAATGTTCAAAGATTCTTCCAAGCTCTTTCCGCCGATGAGGGAATCCACGAACTTCGGCAGCAACGCTTGTCGTTGGGCTGATTCGGTAAGAAAATCCACGACAATGGCGGCTTCCGTGTAGAATGCGAACATGGCCTGTTCACCGGAAGGATATCGTTTGGCGGTGACGAGAGCGTCCAAATCAAATGCCGGCGCAGCCCCAAGCGCCTTGCGGAAATCAATCGTCGTCATCGTCTTGCGCATGCCAAAATACTCGGCAATCCCTTCGTTCAACCACAGGGGAGGGGTGCCGGTGAAAAACCGATTGAAAACCAAGTGCGTCATCTCATGCGCTTGGACCCGTCCTTTGAAATCAAACTGTTTTCCGTCATCCACGGGCATGTAGAAGAACTCGTTGCCACGGGTCACCCCTCGCGCCTGGGCCGGCAGGCCGGTTCCGGCAACAAACTGTTTCCAGTCCGCCGACTCAAAAAAAGCAAACACGTGGGACTTCTTGCCGGGAATCTGGTCGGCTCGATTGCCGAAGAACTGGCGAATGTCCGAATAGAACAACTCGCACCGCCGCGCCACCATTTCGCCCATGCGAAAATGGTGAATGACAAAATGCTCCGTCTCGCCATGTTTCCATTTGGCGGAGTTAATCTTCAACGCCTGCCGCCCCCAGTCAGAGAGTTCCTTGTCGGTCAACTGCTCCCACGTCTTCTCTTTCCACGTGTATGACTGGGCCAACCCAGCCACCGACGTTCCCAGAAACATACCAGCTAGGAAAATGGCTCTCATGTGACGGATTGAACCCTACTCTCTCACATCCCAACCGGCCCAAGCCGGAGTCTCGTCAGGCCAACTTCGGACCGGCGCCGAGTATCTCCGCAGACACGCCATGGTATTGCTCGAAGTTCTTGATGAACTTGCCGGCGAGGTCCCGGGCTCGCGCATTGTAATCGGCCGGATCCTTGGCTGCCCGTCGGGGCTCCAACAGCTCTGACGGCACGCCCGGAAGCGACTTGGGTACCTCGAATCCAAAGATTGGGTCCTTGTAGAACTGCGCCTTGTCCAGCACCCCGGTAAGAATCTGCGTAATGTTCAGCCGATTGATCGCCAAGGGAATCCGCGGTCCTTGCCCGAACGCATTGCCAACCCAACCGGAATTGAGCAGGTAACAAGGCACCTTGTGTTCCTTCATCTTCTTGGCCAACAACTCGGCGTACACCTGCGGCGGCAACGGCAGGAACGGCGCGCCGAAACAGGTCGAAAACGTGGGCACCGGATCGCGGCCGGCGTTGGCTTCCGTACCGGCCAGTGAAGCCGTGTACCCGCTCATGAAATGATACATCGCTTGCGCCGGCGTCAACCGCGCCACCGCCGGCAACACTCCGAAAGCGTCCGCCGCCAAAAACACAATCGCCTTCGGATGTCCGCCCACGCCGCTGGGAACAGCGTTGGAGATAAACTCCAGCGGGTAAGCGCACCGGGTGTTCTCCGTGATCGAATCGTCGAAGTAATCAGGCTCGCGGGTTTCCTTGTTCACCACGACGTTCTCAATCACCGCTCCGAACCGGATGGCATCCCAAATCTGCGGTTCGCGTTCCTTGGTCAGTTTGATGCACTTGGCGTAACAACCGCCTTCGAAGTTGAATATGCCCCGGTCGCTCCAGCCGTGTTCATCATCGCCGATCAGCCCCCGGTCAGGATCGGCCGAAAGCGTGGTCTTGCCGGTGCCGCTTAGTCCGAAAAACAATGCCACGTCTCCGTCTTTGCCAACATTGGCCGAACAATGCATCGGGAACACGCCCTTCTGCGGCAATACGTAGTTCAGCACGGAAAAAATGCTCTTCTTCATTTCACCGGCGTATTCCGTGCCGCCGATGATCACCGTCTTGCTGGGAAAATGCATGACGATGAACGCCTCGCTGTTCAGCCGGTAACGTTTGGCATCCGCGAGATATTTGCAGGCGTTGATGACCGTCCATTCCGGAACCATCTTGGCCAGTTGTGCTGGCGTTGCCTTGCGAAACAGTTGTTTCACGAAAAGGTTGTGGTACGCCAACTCGGTGACAATCCGAATCGGCATCTGATACCGCTCATCCGCACCGGCAAACCCATCCATCACAAACAACTCACGCCCCTGCATGTGCGCCAGCACTTCCGACCGCAACGCCAAGAAATCCGCCTCGGCCATCGGTTGGTTGACCTTGCCCCACCAGATCTGCGACTTGGTGGTCGGTTCTTCGACGATGAACTTGTCCTTCGGCGAACGGCCAGTGCGCTTGCCTGTCATGGCATTCAATGCGCCGTTGTTGATCAAGATCCCCTCACCACGTTTGACCGCCTCTTCAACCAACCGCGACACCGGCAAGTTCCAGTGAACATCACCAGCGTGTTTGATCCCGTGATTCTCCAATCCGTAATGGCTCATCTTGATTCCTTTGATACAGGTTAGAAAAAACTTATTCCGTCCATTTAGTCCGTTCCTGACGAATGCCGCAACAGAAAAATCCTACTGCAAAGTATTTTTACCACGGTGTTGACAAGACTTGGCGAATATGCCAAGTTGCCAACAGAATGAACCGCGAGCGATTCGCCAAACTCAATGTGAAAGCCCAGGTGCTCAAGGCAATGGCTCATCCCAGCCGGCTCTGTATCGTCGAGGAATTGGCCAAACAGGAGCGATGCGTCTGCGAACTCACCGAGATCATCGGGGCGGATATGTCCACGGTGTCCAAACACCTGACGGTGTTGAAGCAGGCCGGGATTGTTGCCGATGAGAAGCGCGGGGCGATGGTGTTTTACCGGCTGCGCGTGCCGTGTTTGGGCAAATTGTTCGACACGGTGAATTCCGTGTTGGAATGCAGCGCGCGCCAACTGGCGGAGGCATCGAAGTGAACGGAGGAACGCATTTTTTGTTTGAGTAATACTTGGCGGATTGGCCAAGTGACCATTTTATGGAGGCCGAGGACGGTATGAACTGGCGCAAGGAATGGAAACCGTTGGCCCTAATTGTCGGGTTGTTTCTGGCTTGCTTTTATCTGCCGGTCGGCAGCCCGCGCTTCGACAATGCAGTGACCGAGGCGTTCGAGTTGGTGAAGTGGTACGCGCGGGAACACGTCATCCTTTGCCTGATACCGGCCTTTTTCATTGCCGGGGCCATCGGGGTGTTTGTCAGCCAGGCGTCGGTGATGAAGTACCTCGGCGCAAAGGCAAACAAGGTACTCGCGTACGCGATGGCGTCGGTGTCGGGGACGATTCTGGCGGTGTGTTCCTGCACGGTGTTGCCGTTGTTCGCGGGAATTTACCGGATGGGAGCGGGATTGGGTCCGGCGACGGCGTTTCTTTACTCGGGGCCGGCGATCAACGTGCTGGCGATCACGATGACGGCGCGGGTGTT
>CAZEQV010000268.1:0-5195 GCA_964514435.1 uncultured Verrucomicrobiota bacterium | reverse complement strand
TCGTCTCCCACACCGACCCGTTCAGCGCCGAAACGGGGACGAACGGCATCCCCGATGGCTATGCCGATCCGGATGGCGACGGCTGGACGAACCTTGAGGAACTACAAAACGGGACGGACCCATATTCTTTCAATACACCCCGACCACCACAGAACCTCCGCGTGGAATACGAGTGGGGGGCAGGGGAGGTGCGGTTGGGATGGCAGCCGGCGGGCGGACAAGTTCTCGAATATGCGATTGAGAGATTCGATTTGGGCATGGGCACAGAAGTCGCACGCGTGTCCGCGACCACGAATGAATTTGCGTGCCAGGGCTCCCCGTATCTGAGCCCACTGTATGGAGGAATCCAATATGGGATCCGGGCGTTCTATTCGGGTGGCCTGACCGTTCTCAGCAGCTTGGTGGACGTGTTCCAGCCTGAATTAGGACTGGAGGCGCGACTGACGCGCGGGCCAGGTGGCCGATGGCGCGTCGTATGTTCCGCTTTGCCTTCAAGCGCCACAAGCCTTCGACTGCTTTGGGTATGGTGGGATTACTTCGACGACAACGGCATCGCCGTGACCTACGAAGACATCGCCGTCAACAATTTGATCGAGGGCGGGCACGTCATTCCAGATGAGGCGGCCCTGGCCCACCTGACCGACGTGCTATGGGTGCAGGCCGTGTCCGCCGACGGGCAGATCGGACGGCCTGCTTGGGCCGGCGTGCTGGCGGGAGACGCGCCTTGTTTCGTGGATGGTCGAGAGCATCTGAAGCAGAACCTGACTTTCCTGCTTCGTGCGGCCACCACCCGCTCCCCCCGGTCGGTATGGAGCGAGGTCTTTGACCGCCAGCGGTGGATCCCGTATGAAGTGCCGGGGAACACGAACTTCGTCGAGGCCGGCTACCTGCACCGCGCTCTGGCAGCAAAATGGTACATGGCGCAGCAGGAGGACTATGTGTTCGAGTTCCTGGCCCGGGAGAATCTCTGGCCGTTTGCGGTCAACTTTCGGCTGCACAACCAGTACTACGATCCTGGCTATAGCGGTCCCCCCTTCTTCGTCTGGCCTACGAACCTTGCAACCATCCCGGCAGAGCCCCTCCTTGGAGCTTCGGAGCATTTCTGGACCCTGCAGGCCATGACGAACCTGAGTGAGATTGGCGCCAGCCTATCCGCCGGCGTGTTCTCGCTGACCGGCGGGGTCAGGAACATCTACGGACTGGAGGTGCAACGCGCGTTGGCCGCCTTCGATTGCATACCTGGCTTTCCGTGTCCGCCGCCGGCGGTGGTGGAGGCCGGGGCTTCGCTTCTGTTGACCAGCGGTGTGCCTGGGGCCGTTTACGGCGAGGCCGCTGCACCTGTTCTTGAAACAGTGGACTACTACTTTGCGCCGGTCAGGGCCGATGGAGTGCCTCTGTATTGGGACTCCGCCACTCCAGTAGCGCACCAACCATTTGCCACGCCTCTGGATCCCATGTTCGCGGTTACCAATCAGACGCCTCTAATCGTCGCCGCAGTGGGCCAACCGATGACCATTGGCGGCTGGGCCAGGCAGCGAATCATCAACGGCGATCCAACCAAGTTTGCCTACCTTGGCCAGTACTTCGACCAGGCCTTCAAGGCCGACGCCTCTGGCCAAGCCACAACCAACCAGACCGGCATTCTCTCCGAGTACGGGGAGTTCACGCCCACCGAGCCGGGCCTGCACTTGCTGGTGACCCAACCCGATCTTGAGCAGGGCGGCATCCGAGGCACTTGCAGGGTGCATGTCGTTAAGCTTCAGCTCGACGTGAACCATGACGGCGTGATGGACTTGAGCTTCGGCGGCCCGGACAACACCAGTGCGGAGCGCCCGTTCCGTTTCTGGGTAAACAATGACTGCGATTGGGCGACATATCCCGGCAGCCCACATTTCGATCCCGGCGCAGACAAGAAAGTGGAGCCCGGGCTTCCCGATTACTATTGGGATTGCAGGCAGCTCAGTCCGCGCTCCGTTCGCGACTTAGAGGACTACACACGGCTCTGGATTTGCGGTGTGCCCGCTCTCACCAATGCCGGCTATCAGGTGACCATGAGTTGGGCCAACGTGAGCGCGAAACCCGCCATCAACCTGCTTCTGGCAGTGGAAACCAACGGTGGAACGCTCTACCTGACAGACACAAACATCCAGTCCCTCTCAGGCGTACCCTGGCAGCAGATTGACGGTTACGTATCGGACTTTGGCCGAAAGTACCGTGTCACGACCAACACTGTCCTAACCCTCCCGATCAACTGGTTTGCGAATGCCGGCAGGAAGCAGTTCCTGTTTGAAGGAGCGGGCAACGGAAGCGGCGAACTGGTGTTGACGATTACGCAGAATTCCACAAGCCTCGTTGCCAGGACATCGGTCTGGTTGGACTTGATTGATGTGAAGGAAATGTTCGAGCGTGTCCACATCGCAGACGTCACCGATGCCTCACCTCACTCGTTCTTGAGCACTTACAAGGAAGACAACTTGGTGGTCAAGGCTGCCAACGAGGACAAGAAACTCATTGTGTTCGTCCACGGCTGGCGCATGGGACAGTGGGACTACTACACCTTTTCCGAAAGCATGTTCAAGCGGCTTTACTGGCAAGGCTACCGCGGACGCTTCGTCGCAATACGTTGGCCCACGCTGTCAAAGGATGATTTCAAGCTGCCGCTGCGGGATTTCACCACCTACAATCGGAGCGAATTGCGTGCCTTCAAATCGGCTCGTGGCGTTTCCGATTACCTAAACCATCTCAAGCAGCGTTTTCCTGACTATTCCCTAAATGTTTGTGCCCACAGCATGGGCAACATCGTAATGATGGAATCGCTCCGACACGATTTGAGCGTTGGTCGAACGAATGTTGACAACTATGTGCTCATGCAAGCCGCCGTGCCGGCTCACTGCTATGACGCAACTCTAACGAATTACAGCCGGTTCATCCTGGCTGAGCAGTTGGTTCCAACGCCAGATACGTATCGTGGCTATCCTGGAGCCATCCAAGGGATCGTCAGGAACCAGATAGTAAACTTTTTCAACACCAACGATTACGCCTTGGTGACAGGACCAATTGGGAATTGGGAAGTCAATCAAGTGACTTTTAAGCCGGATGTGTTCTTGGGATACAACACGGACGGAACCGACAGCTACAAGAACTCAGTAGTCCTTAGCGATTCTCGTGAGATCATGGCCTTCGTTTCCCGTCCTCGCTCTCAAGCTATCGGTGCCCGGCCGGGTGTGGGCGGAGTCATTGCGATCGCGGGAGAAGTGGATTTAACCGGCAGGTTCGGTTTCCTCGATGGCAGCGATGAGCACAGTGCCCAGTTCAACTGGAGCATCCAACGGCTGAACGGCTTTTACAAGGAGTTGTTGACCAAGATGCAGACCTCCACAAGCCCATGATCATGCGCCACGCGTTCATCCGCATTCTGATTTGTGCAACGCTGGCTTTGGCCATCTGGTGGCTGTTGCCTGGCGAACCAGACGAGCCTTCTAGGGAGACGCCCAAAGCGTCAGCCAGTGAGCACCGAAACAGTGGGGCGCAAGCAAGGCCGCAGCCCGGAGCCGCTCAACGATCCCAAGAGTCTCCGGTAGTTCCCAAGACTTCGATGTCGTCAGCCCCAGAGGGAGTGCCCGAGGCGGTTCGCTTGTATGCGCAAAAGACGCTGGCAGACCCGCAATACGACTGGAAACAGCCCATCAACTTCTACGGCAAGGTGGTGGATGAAAGCAACCGTCCGGTTGCGGCGGCCATCGTAAATTTTGGATGGAACGACCTATCGGAGCATGGCAGGTCAACGAACCAAACCTTGAGCGATGCCGCTGGTTCGTTTTCACTTCTGAATCGCACCGGCAAGCGGCTGTTCGTCAACGTCGGCAAAGCCGGCTATTACACGTCGCGTCAGAACCCTCTTGCGTTTGAATATGCAAATCCCGCCGATGGACTGTTCGCGCCCGACGCTGACAACCCCGTGGTGTTTCGTCTGCGCAAGCAGGGACAAACGGAACCATTGGTTGGCGTGACGAAAGACTACCGCATTCCGAGAGATGGGACTCCGGTGGAGGTTGATTTATCCAGCGGCGAGAAGACCACCCCTGGGCAGGGCGACCTCAAGATCGAGTGCTGGACTTCGGAAAGGAAACCGGAGAGCGGGAATCGTTACGATTGGCGGTGTGTCCTTTCGGTTCCGGGGGGAGGGTTGACGGAATCCACCAATGAATTTGACTTTACCGCGCCGGGCGAAGGCTACCGTGCGATGGATGAAATCATAATGCAGACCTCGGGCGATAGATGGAGCAGCGACGTAGCGAGGACATATTTTATGAAACTGGGCAACGGGAAGTACGCTCGTCTGACATTCAGGATGATTGCCGGTGGAGATCATTTTTGCATCATCGAATCCGCTCTGAATCCGAGCGGCTCACGGAACTTAGAACCGCAATGATGTTTTCAAATCTCATCAAGCAGTTGCTGCTGATTATCGTGATGGTGCCGCCTTGGTTCCTGGTGGTTGTGATTCTGTCCTTTCTTGCCGTGTTGGTCTTGCTGAGGAATCGCGACAAGAAGTGGATTTTGTGCGTGTGGCTTCCACTGATGGTCGTGGCCATCGGGGGTTCGGTGTATTTCTCGTATGCCGTCCTCTTGCTGAGCAGTGTTCCCAACGGGCCTGAAGGGGGCTTTGTTGGACTTGGATTGGTGCTGATCGCGCTTGTTTGCTCTCCGTTTTTGCTGCTGCTGTTCATCTGCCTCAGGTTTCGTCCGAGGCATTTGGCAAGTCCAGAACCGAAGTGAAAGCGCCAAGAACGCTCGCAACTCCTCGCGGTCATACCGTGGCGGGCCTGCTCGCCAAAGCCAATGCGCGACTGCCCGTCCCGCTGACTGGCTGGGAGAGACGAGACGATCAAAGCCAAGTGTCTCCCGTACGCCGCGAGGCGGGGTTTATAACCGGCGGAAGATGAACAGCCAGGCTGTGACAACAGTGAACTGCAATGTCGAGTCACTGGCGTCCCATAGGAGGCAAAAAACCGGCGTGATCCTTCGATTTGCCGAAGGATTTCGGGGTGCTCCCCCAGAACGCCTTTGAGGATTTTGCGTGATTTCTAGGTCTGATAGTTTAGCCGTTGATGGTGGTATCCGGGCTGTCCCATAGCGGTTCATGCGAAACCCGGGAAATAGGCCTGCTCCGGATGACCCAGATAGCGAAAGTG